>NZ_JBQKJR010000024.1:0-44861 GCF_052117165.1 Agathobaculum sp. LCP25S3_E8 | reverse complement strand
AGTCAGCCGTACCAGCCGTCAGGGTCTGGTTATCCGTCAGCTTCAGCGTACCGTCAGTGGCACCGGTCTTGCTCAGAGTGATGCTGTTCAGCGGGGTACTGGTGTAGATGGTGTCGCCCGAATAGCTGACCTCACCCACGTTGGGATCAGCCTTGGAGATGTTCACGGTGACCGTGGGCTGGGTCAGGGTATAGTTGCCCGCCTTAGTGCCGGTCAGGGTGATGGTGCCGAAGTCAACGGACTTGTTTTCGCCCGCGTTGGCGTCGTCCATGGTGCCGGCGGTGGGCATATCCGCGCTGACATCGTCACTGCCGATGATGCCGGACAAGGTGCCGCCGGTCAGAGTGACATTCTTTGTGCCGTCATAGGTTCGATCTGTGGCCGTCAGGCCGGTGACGGTCAGTTCCTTCTTGGCAATGGTGAAATCGGCGGGAACCACGGTTTCCTGATAGTTGGTGGTGGCGGCGATGGTGGCCTCCACGGTGTAGCTGCCCGCGTCAGTGGGCTTCTCGGTCAAATATCCGCCGTCCTTGACCTTGTAGCGGTAGGTGACGGCCCCATTTTCCGCATTGCCGGTCACCACAGGCTCGTTGGGTGTATCGCCGTAGGTCCAGCCCTCCATGGTGACGGTGGCGGACTGGGGCGCCGCGGTGATGGTGTAAGCACCGGGGCCGTTTTCAAATGTAAAATCATAGTTTGCGGATTTGCCTTCACCGGTGATGTCATAGGTGCCCACAGGGCTGGAAGAAGTGGCGGAGGTAGCCAGGGCATACACATCGGTGTCGCCGTCCACGATGCCGTTGTCCGTAGCCGTCAGCTCCACGATAGCCGCGCCGTAGGCGCTGCTCTTGGGCTGGATGGTCACAGTGACTTCCTTGGGGCTGATGCTGGCGGTGGTTGTGGACTGCTGCCCTTCCGCCGCCAGAGTGTAGTTGTCCTTGCTGGCGCCGCCCAGAGTCAAATTAGTGATGTTGACCGTCTTGTCAGTGTCGACATTCTCATCCTCAAAGGTGCCGGTAGCGGTGACAGACAGGGTATCACTTTCCAGTTTTCCGGTGAACACGGCATTGGTGTAGACCAGCGTAGCTGTAGCTTTGCCGTCATAGTCCTTGTCGCTGGCGGCGATGCCGGACACGGTGACCGGTTTGCGGCTGATGGTGAAGTCCCTCGTGGCGGAGGCTTCGGCATAGTTCGTACCAGCCGCCTTGGTAACCTTAACGGTGTAGTCGCCCGCGTTGGTGGGGGCTGTCTCGGTATAGGTGCTGTCGTTCGCATCCTTGACCTTATACTTCACGGTGACGGTTCCGTCGTCGGTGACGGAATATCCACTTTCTTCCAGGGCCGCAGGCTGTCCGTTGTACTCCTTACCGGGGTCGCCGGTAATGGTCACACCGCCGGCGGCCTTGTTCACCGTGACGGTAGCGGTATTACTCTTGACAGTGCTTCCTCCGTAGGTCACCGCACAATAGTATTGATATGTACCCGCGTTGGGCTTGGTCAGGGTCAGCGTGTTCGAGGTTTCTCCCGTCAGCGCAGCGCTATCCTTGTACCACTGGTAGGTAATTCCATCCGTTCCGCCGCTGGAATTCTGGGCGGAAACACTGAGTTGGACATCGCCGCCGTAGGTGACGGTCTTGCTCTGAGGCTGGGCGGTGATCGTCACAGCAAGCTTGTAAGTAGCCTTCACGGACAAGGCACTGTAAGGCATGGTGAAGGCGTTGTTGGAAATACTTACAGAAGGGGTCGTCGTCCATGAATCGAATACATAGCTGGTTTTGTTGTCGGGCACCAGGGAGAAGGATGTGCCCGCCTTTCCATAACGGGTTCCATTGTAGGTGGTAATCGTGCCTGTCGCGGTGCAGTCTGTGAGGGTCAGGGGACAATATACACTGCCCGTGACGCGCTCCGCACCCGACAGTGTTCCGTTCACATAGAGATTGTAGCTGCCGGTGTTCAGCGACGCGCCTTCCGGAACAGTCAGGCTCTCATCACTTGCAATGCAATAATCGGATGGCAGCGTCTGACTGCCATAGACCGTGCCGTTCTTACCGAGGAAGTAGAACCCGGCGGTTTTCGTTGGGGGGATATATGTGCCCTCGTTGTTGACATAGGTCCATGCGGTGCCATCCAGCGTAAAATTGATACCAGATGACGTAGCATCGCCGCCGTGGCCGATGTCAGCAGCAGGGGTGGTCATAGCGCTTTGATCGCCTCTGGTGGCAGTGACTGTTCCGCCGGAGATGGTAATACTACCGCCGCCGCCGACATAATTGCCGCCGCCGATGCCGGCAGCCCACTTGCCGCCGGTGGCGTTAACCGTACCGCCCTTAATTGAAACCGTTCCCAGATAAGTCGTAGCCGTTTGGCCGGCGCCGGTACCGATGCCGGCACCCATCTCGCCGCCTTTGGCTTCGACTGTGCCACCGCTGATCTCAATCTTACCGGCTTTGGTGTAGTTGCCGCTGCCGATGCCGGCAGCCTGAAGACCGCCCTCGGCCGTGACATTGCCGCCGGAGATCTTAATCATTCCCTTTGCGGTGCCGCCCGGGGCGTTGCCGATACCGGGAGCATAATCGGTGCCATAGGCCTTAACCGTACCGCCGGAGATAGTAATGTAGCCCTGTGAAGATTTTTTGCTGTAATACGCGCCTCCGCCGCCAATTGCTGCACCACAGTCCGTGTTACGAACATAATTGGTTCTCGCAGTAACAGTACCGCCGCTAATGCTGACATTGACGTAATTATTAACAGTAACAGCCTCGCTGCCGCTGCCGATTCCCGCTCCTGTATCTGCCTCTGCAAAAATTTCGCCGTTTTTAATCGTGACACTGCTGGCTTTAGATGAATTGGCACCATATCCTGTGCCAATTCCGGCGCCACTGGCACCGTGGGCCTCGATTTTGCCGCCGGTAATAGTGACATTGACCGGTTGGCCCGCGCTCTTACCGCCGCCGATGGCTGCGCCTTGCGAAGCCTCGGCGTAGATCTCACCGCCGTTGATTTCTATTGGGGACGGTTCGTACGCTCCCCCATAACCGCTGCCGATGGCTGCGCCTTCCGAAGCCTTGGCCTTGATCTTGCCGCCGCTGATGATAACATTGCAGGGACTCGAACGACCACCGCCGATGGCTGCGCCTTCGTTGTCAGAGGTGGCGTTGATCGTACCGCCGTTGATGGTAACCTTGCCGGTACACCAACGACCACCGCCGATGGCTGCGCCGCCGCTGGTAGCAGTGGCGTTGATCGTACCGCCGTTGATGGTAACGTCGGCAATGCCATAATAATCATCAGCGTAGTCGCCGCCGCCGATGGCTGCGCTACAGCTGTTAGCAGTAGCGGTGACCGTACCGCCATGGATGGTAACGGTTGCCGTGCCATATTCACCGGAAATTTTTCTGCCGCTGCCGCCGATGGCTGCGCCATAGCCGTTAGAAGTAGCGTTGATCGTACCGCCATGGATGGTAATGCTGCCGGCTTCGCTCACGCTCTTTTCGAGGCGCTGGCCGCCAATAGCGGCATCATAATACGACGACGATGATTTCGACGACGAATTCTCGACATTCAGTTCGCCGGTGCCAGCAGACTGACCGTAGATGGTCAGCGTGCCGACATCCTTCATCACCTGGATGTTGCCCTTGATGGTGAGATTGCAGCCGTCGGCCAGGATCAGGTGGACATTGCCCTTGACTGTAATGCAGGCAAAGGTGTCATCGGAGTCCGTTTTGCCGATGGTCACATTGCTGTTTACCACATACCAGGTGTCCTGTCCGTCCTGACCCCAGGTAATGGCCGTGTCGCTTTCACTGCCCGTCACCTCGGTGGCGCTGGAACAGTTTGCTTGTTTCAGTTGTTTTGCGCTGCTGTCCCAGTAATAATAGGTTACATTCGTCGCCGCCAGCGCCGTGGCCGGCAGCAGCGTTAGGCACAGGGCCAGCGCTGTGATGATACTGAACAATCGTTTTTTCATAGAGGTTCCTCCTGCTTTGAAAATACAACCGCATTTATTTTACGGCTTTGCGCCGTCTGTTTCAATAGCCCCTGCGCGAAACGACATTAAAACGGCGTAAAACGACAAAAGCCGCCGCGCACGCCATCCATTGAGACGACCAGCCATGCGCGGCGGTTCGATATGGGGTTGTCACGCTTCGCCATCCCGCTCCGGCGTCTTGCCAAAGTAGCGCATCAGCGCCTTGTCGGCGTCGGGGCTGATTTTGGCGTATTCGATCTCCGTGAGATTGAACAGGATGCACCCGCAGTGGCCCTTGAAGGTGGGGAAACAGGTCACTTTCAAATAGGCGTTGATCTCCGGGCTGTAGTCCATGACCTCCAGCGTTTCGCCGTACAGGGTGGCTCGCTCATACAGACGCAACCATTTGGTATTCATGTTAGAAAACAGGCTGCCGAAGGAACTGCCGATCATCTTCTCCAGGGGCAGCTTTTCCAGCGTCGCCAGGGCGGGATTTCCGTAGCGGAAGATCCAGTCCACGGCGCGGCGCTCCTCGTCGAACACCATCTCAATGTCCGTGAAGGCGAAGGGCATAACGTCAAAGCTGCGGTAATGCGCCCGGTATTCCTCCTCCGTGGCGGGAATACCGTCCCGGGTGAAGCCGCTGATCAGGCGCTTCTGCGCCTCCTGAAACTGGGCGATGATCTGTTTTTTCTTACGGAGAGTGTAAATCAGGGATTCGCCGTTGTTGAGATTGATGTGGTCGGTGATGTCGTGGATGGCCATAGCGGACACCAGACAGCCCCTGTGGACCTTGATAAATCCGTCGCCCAGAGCTTCCTCCAGCTCGCTGATCTTCATCCGCGTCTCATATACCTTGCCGCCGGAAACGTGGATCTCGGCGGTTCTTTCGATCATCAGGACATAGAGAATGGTGTTGGCGTTCAGCACCAGCTTTGTCCCGTTGGATAAAATCGTGATGTATGCTGCTTTCTGCAATTCAAGGACCTCTTTTTCTCTGACTGGTACAGGAATTATCGCATATTTCCTTTTGAATTTCAACCGTGTCCGGCGCACGGATATGGCTGCAGGCAAACCGTGTAAAATTACATTGTCTCCCGGCGCTTCTGCCAGACCAGATCGTAGCCCAGCACATCGGCCAGCTCAACGGCTTCGGTGTACCGCAGGGAGCCGCGCCGCAGCTTGCCGGACAGGTTTGGGACGCTGCTGCTCCAGCCGTGTTCATCGGCCAGCAGCTCCACCACCTCCGTCATGGTCATGCCCTCCCGGGTGATGTAGGATTTCACTTCGTTGCGGCAGTTTTTCGCCTTGTTTCTGCTCATATTTACAATTCCTTTCCCTTTTTGGATTCGCTCTGTGGTATAATGGATGTGCTGGATGGCAGCACCCATTTGCCGCAGAGCGTTGATTTATAGAGGACGGCATCCGCTGGAATTGCCGCCCGTGTACCCCTGTTCACAAGGGACACCTATTGATTTTGCTGTTCCGTTTGACTGTTTGCGGTTCGGTGACAGCTCACACGGAACGGTGTACTGTGTTCGCTGTCCGGTGCATCGCAGAACGACATGGACAGCGGTACAAAAGCAGCGGGTTCTTCGCTGTTCTCACATGGTTTGGAAATAGCCGTGTTTTTTTGCCGCTTTTCCCGAATGTCGTTCCTGCCCGGAGGATCGCTCCCGGCGTTCCCGTCCCCGTTGGTATGCTCGCGCTTTTGCGGTCATGGCAAATACTTCGCCGGGGGCCATATCCCATTCGGACGGTCATTCGATTTTCAAGGTACAGGTGTTGTTACAAGAACAGTTTAGCGAAAAAATGTACTCTTTCCCGTATATCCAAGAGGTCGGAAAAGAACGCAAAACAGGGTGGATTTCCACGCTTAGAGACAGAAAGAAGGAGGGGCACGCCATGCAGATGAAACTTACCATACAGGAACGGTTGAAGGATTTGCGAGTAGAACGGGGCCTGACGCTGGAACAGCTTGCGGAGCAGACCGGGCTTTCCAAGTCCGCCCTCGGCAAATATGAGGCAGACGATTTCAAAGACATCAGCCCGTTCAGCATCGTCACGCTGGCGAAGTTCTATGGTGTGTCCACGGACTATCTGCTGGGTATGACAGAAACAAAAAATCACCCGGACACAGAGCTGGACGCTCTGCATCTGAGTGACGATGCCATAGAAGTATTAAAGGTGGGACAGTTCAATCACCGGCTGCTGTCGGAAATGCTTTGCCACAAAGATTTTCAGCGTATGATGTTGGATGCGGAGATCTATGTGGATCGGATCGCAGATATGCGGATCAACGATATGAACGCCATGCTGGAAGCGGTTCGGAAGATGGCCTTGATGAAGCAGAAAGGACAGGACGATCTTTCCACCCGGACATTGGAGCTGGCCCAGGTGCGGGAGGATGACTATTTCGGTCATGTGCTTGCCGATGATCTGAAAGCGATCCTCCGTGATATTCGGGAGGAACACAGCAACGATACCACAACGGCAGACACACCCTCCATCGCAGAGGAAGTTCAGAGCCAGTTGCAGGATGCCATGAACTTTGAGGGCAGCGACGCAGAGAAACAGGCAAGAATATTCCTTACGACATTCGGTATTGATTACGATGCCATTACCAAGGAGCAATTTATCAATCTCATCGAAGTATTAAAGTTGTCCAAACACATGAAATGCCCTTCCAACCAGCGTGGCAAGGCGAGGCCATACCAGCCGCATGGAAAAGGAAAACGGAAACGCAAATAGGCAAAAACACGCCATACCCAGCCTTTGAAGCTGAATATGGCGTGTTTTTTCGTTGACCAATCCTGTCTGACAGATGCTCATTTCGTGTTATTTGGCTAACACTGTTTTACGAACACCTGCCATTGTGCAGTCGGGTTTTTTACGTTGAAATGCGTTGAATGGAGCATATTAGTCTTCCGGTGTCGCATGTCGTAAATCCCAGTCGATTGGCGGAATCCCGTTCTGTTCCAGAAAGGCATTGCATTTGGAAAAATGATGGCAGCCAAAAAAGCCGTTGTATGCGGAAAGGGGAGAGGGATGTGCGCATTCCAGTACAAGATGCTGCGGTGCGGTAATAAGCTTCTTTTTCGAGCGCGCATTGCCACCCCAAAGAAGGAATACGATCGGCTTTTCGCGGTCGTTCAGCTTTTGGATGATGTGATCGGTAAATGTAGTCCAGCCAATATTTTTGTGGCTGTTGGCTTGTCCGCGCCGCACGGTCAGTGTTGTGTTGAGTAACAGTACGCCGTGCTTTGCCCATGGTGTCAGCGTGCCGTTTTGCGGTGGGTTGATGCCGAGATCGCTTTTCAGCTCTTTAAAGATATTTTGCAGGCTGGGGGGAGGCGCAACGCCGGGCTGAACCGAAAAACATAGGCCATGCGCCTGTCCGGGCCCGTGGTATGGGTCCTGCCCGAGTAGAACCGCTTTTACATCCGCATACGCAGTGTATCGCAGTGCGTTAAAAATATCATTCATAGGAGGATAAATGGTCTGCTCCGCATATTCTTTTTTCAGCCAGTAGCGGATACGCTTGTAATAATCCTGCTGAAATTCATCCGCCAGTATTTCGTCCCAGTCATTTCCTATATGTACCATAACAGCCTCCTAAACCAGTTTGCATCTATTATAACACAGGCATGGAAAAAAAGCCATTGACAGAAAGTGCGCAGTTGATTATACTATAACTGTACTAACACACATAATACGGTTAGGACACATAAAGGAAAGGAGGCGCGGGTGTGATTAAGATTGACTATCGGGATGCACGGCCAATCTATGAGCAGATTGTCGATGGCGTGGAGACGCTTGCACTGCGGGGCGCATTGCCGGCCGGCAGTCAGCTGCCCAGTGTCAGGCAATTGGCCATGGAGCTTTCTATTAATCCGAATACCATTCAGCGTGCATATGCCGAACTGGAGCGACGTGGGGTCATCTATGCGGCCAAGGGGCGCGGAAATTTTATTTCGGATGACACGGCAGCGTTGTGCCAACGGCGTCTGGAGGAAATCGGAGCGCAGATACATGCGCTGGCGGATCAGGCGCGTGCGCTTGGCGCAAAGGAGGAGCAGATACGGGAATGGGTTGAGCAGAAAGGGGATGGAACAGCATGATTACAGCGGAAAATGCAACCAAACGATTTGATAACATCACTGCGGTTGATCATGTGTGCGCGGAGGTGCGGGACGGTTCGGTATATGGGCTGATAGGTTCTAACGGAGCAGGAAAGTCGACGTTTTTGCGCATGCTGGCGGGCATTCTGAAGCCGGACGAAGGCGCGGTGCGCATTGACGGCGTGGATATATTTGAAAACACCGCGCTGAAAGAACGTTTTTTCTTTATTTCAGACGAACAGTTCTTTTTCTCCAACTGCACGCCAGCAGAGATGAAGGATTATTATAAACGCTTTTACCAGCATTTCAATGAGGAACGCTACCGCAAGCTGATGCAAGGGTTTGGTCTGGACGAAAAGCGCAAAATCCGTACCTTTTCCAAGGGAATGAAAAAACAGGTATCGGTGATTTGCGGCATTTGTGCGGGTACGGATTATCTGTTTTGTGACGAGACATTTGACGGGCTGGACCCGGTGGTGCGTCAGACAGTTAAAAGCCTGTTTGCAGAGGATGTGGAAAGCCGCGGCTTAACACCGGTCATCGCATCGCATAACCTGCGTGAGTTGGAGGATATTTGCGATCATGTTGGCCTCCTGCATCGTGGTGGCATCCTGTTCTCACGCGACTTGGATGAGATGAAGCTGGATATGTTTAAGATGCAGTGTATTTTCACCGAAGCATTGCCTGCGGACGCATGGCAGGGCATTGACATACTGCGTTTGGAACAGCGTGGCTCGCTGTACACGCTGACCGCGCGTGGCAGTCGGGAAGAACTGCTGGCAAAGGTGAATGCAATGAATCCGACCTTCTGCGAGCTGCTGCCGCTCACGCTGGAGGAAATCTTTATCAACGAAACGGAGGTGGCTGGTTATGACATCAAAAAGCTTCTCTTCTAAGGGTCTGCTGGGCGACAGCCTGCGCCGGAATTTATGGGGCTTTGTGCTGGGCGGCGTGGGATTCTTTTTCTCGCTGCTGCTGCCAGTCCTGATGACCATGCAGCGCGCGCTGGAAACCCGTGCGAATCAACTCGATCGGTTCCCGGAATTGGTCGATCAGAACTGGCAGAGTGCGCTCTCAGTAGTATCTTCTCTGCTGGGAGGCAGCAATCCCTTTGTCAAAACAGCCTTTGTTGTAATGGCG
Organism: Agathobaculum sp. LCP25S3_E8; assembly: GCF_052117165.1. Lineage (NCBI taxonomy): Bacteria > Bacillati > Bacillota > Clostridia > Eubacteriales > Butyricicoccaceae > Agathobaculum > Agathobaculum sp. LCP25S3_E8. The sequence continues at coordinate 35,633 of NZ_JBQKJR010000024.1, read as the reverse complement.
ATTGTGTGCGGCATTGCAATGTTTGCATATCTGCATACGCGGCAGAAGGTGGATTTTTATCATAGCTTGCCGATCTCCCGCACGCAGCTGTTCGTCAACAACTATTTGACCGGCGTGATTTTTGCCGTTTCGACTTATGTGGTGATGCTGGTCATCACGTTGATCTGTACCTTTGCCATGGGCTTTGGCGCGGCGGTTCATTGGAGCGAAATCGGCGGCGCAGTACTGTGCCACCTGATTCTATTTCTGTTGCTGTATGCGCTGACCGTGCTGACAACGGTCGTGTGCGGCAATACAGTGATTACACTGCTGCTGCTTGCATGGGTGATGTTGTCTCCCTTACTGGTGCGCATGCTGTACAGCGGTTTGTGCAACAAGTTTTATGAAAGCTTCACAATGGAGTCGGCTAATGTGCAGGCGACGCTTCAGCTGTCGCCGCTGGTGCAGTTCTTTTTGCTCGACGGCCTGTATTATGGGCGTATGAGCAGTGTGAATGTGAATTATATAGAGCGCACTTCAGCTCTCGGATTGTTATTGGTGTATTTGGTCGCGGCGGTTGCCGTTACGGCGCTCGGTTGGTATCTGTTCCGCATCCGCAAAAGCGAGAGAACCGGTGTGGCGCTGGCGTTTACCCCAGCCAAGCTGCTAATCAAGGTGTATATGTGTCTCATCATGGGTGCGGCATTCGGCCTGGCCTTCGGCATGATTGCAGGAGACTTCTGGTTCTGGGTCGGGCTTGTGCTTGGCACGGTGCTGTTCCACTGGATTGTGGAAATGATTTACGCCTTTGACTTCCATGCCATTTTCGCAAAGCCGGTACACCTTGTGGCCATACTGGTGGTTTTGTTTGCGGCTATGCTGTGCATGAAATTCGATGTCACCGGTTATGACAGCTGGCTGCCGGACCGTGACAGCATTCAAGCTGTGAGCATCAACGGCAGTGCGGAAGAGAAACTGACTAGTCCGGACAACATTGATGCAGTTTATCAGCTGGCAGAAATGGGAACGAAGGTCAACCGCGATGCACTCTACGAAGAAGGTAATTATCGTGGCTTGACGCTGCGGTTCTGGCTCAGCGGTCGAACAGCGATGCGCTTTTTCCTTCTGCCGGATGACGAGGAGGTCAATACGCTGTGCAATCAGATTTATAGCTCTGAGGAATATAAGCGCGCTACATGGCCGCTGTTCCAGGTGGATTTGGAACAGCAGAATGCGAAGAACCAATACAGTCTGGATATTTACACAAGCGAGAGCGGCTATGGAGTTGCTTCTACGCTGAACGACTGGGACGGCATTCGTCAGATTCTGGCTGCGCTGCAGAAAGAGTCACTTGCGCGGACGGAAAACGGCTTGCCAGTGCTTCGATTGGAGATTTTCCGACTGGATACAGACGGTGCCAAGATGCGGGAGGGTGATGCCTATGTGACGGCGGAGGATAAAGAGACGCTTGCGCTGATTGAAAAGCTCGCGGGCATCAAGCCAATGCCGTTGTCGACGGATAACGTCAAGCAAATCGAGCTCCAGTATAGTATGCAGGAGGCAAACGGAGATACAGTGTGGCAAAGCGTGGAAGTCACCGATCCGGTTGATATAGCGGCGCTGCTGAAAAATGGAATCAATCGTGATGCGATGAACCTGTACGGCACCAATGAAGCTGCGATCAGCGGTTTTCTGTTGGATGAGCGTATGGATAGCGTGCATATTGTAGCTTGCGTAAAACATGGAGACACAGAGAATTGGTACTGGTTGATCTATGCCGAAGGAGATTGGCCGGAGAAAGTGGTAGAAAAATATCGTCCGGACGGATTTGACACAACGAATGATAATGTCACTTCCAGCAGTACGGCAACGGAGGCAGCCGGATGAGACGGCGCGATGTATGCGGTATTCTGTTGCTGCTGGTTTATCTGATGGGCGTGGGACTGGTGACAGGTCCGTCGCTCTATCAGCTTCTGGTCTGGCGTTTACCCACACCGCGGCTTGAATTGATTCCGTTTAACGATATCATTTGTGTACTGACGGATAAAACCTCTCCGGGACTGGGTGCATTTATGAACATTGTCGGTAATCTGGCACTGCTGGCACCGCTTGGGTTTCTGCTGCCGCTGTTCTGGCGATATTTTGACAGAGCAAGGCACACCATCCTGTTTGCAGCTGGATTATCGCTCAGCATTGAGCTGATTCAGCTTGTGGCAGGTGGAGTAACCTCGGTTGACGACCTCATCTTGAATACCGCGGGTGCGGCAATTGGCTTTGCGCTGTCAAAACTGCTGCAACGCGTCTGCCCACGGCTGAGCCCGCGAAAAGAGAGCGGCGCGGAATGGGTTTACCCGCTTGCATGCTGGTTTATGGTGATTGTGCTGGCAACCGTGATGGATGTCATGACGCTTGGAATGCATTAGTAGGATAGTGAGTAATAGAATAATAAAAGGGAGCGCCCTATGGGGCGCTCCCTTTTGCTGTGGTGTTATATTTTCATGGTCAGCGCGATGCGGTGCGTTTTGGGGTCAGCCGAAAGAACGGCCACATCGACCACGTCTCCAACGGTGACCACCTCGGATGGGTGCTTGACATATCGATTGCAAAGCTGCGAGATGTGCACCAATCCATCCTGATGCACACCAATATCCACAAACGCGCCGAAGTCCGCCACATTGCGTACCGTGCCCTTGAGCTTCATACCGGGCTTGAGGTCTGCGATATCCAGCACGTCCGAGCGCAGCAGCGGGGGCGGCAGCTCGTCACGCGGGTCACGGCCGGGCTTTTGCAGTTCCCCGATAATGTCGGTCAGCGTCGGCACACCCACACCGCATCGAGCAGCAGCATCGGTTATGCCGAGCTCTTTGATGCGGTCATTTAACTCGCCAATCTTGCCTTGTGCGGCATCCTCGGTTGTGTAGCCGCACAGGGTGAGCAGTGTGCGTGCGGCTTCATAGGCTTCCGGGTGCACGCCGGTGCGGTCGAGCAGGTCGGCGCCATCCGGTACACGCAGAAATCCCGCGCATTGCTCGAATGCCTTGGGTCCAAGCCCCTTGACTTTGAGCAGTTGCTTGCGACTCTGGAAACTGCCGTTCTGCTCACGGAAAGCGGTGATATTTTTGGAAACAGTTGGGCTAATGCCTGCAACACGGCGCAGCAGGGCGGGAGACGCGGTATTTAGGTCCACACCGACGGCGTTGACGCAGTCTTCTACCACGCCATCGAGCGCGTCGCTCAGCCGCCCCTGCGGCATATCATGCTGATATTGGCCCACACCAATCGACTTGGGGTCGATTTTCACCAGCTCGGCAAGCGGGTCCTGCAAGCGGCGCGCGATGGATACGGCAGAGCGCAGGTTGACGTCAAAATCCGGGAATTCCTCTGCACCGAGCGGGGAGGCCGAGTAAACCGACGCGCCGGCTTCGGAAACGACCATATAGTCGATGCCGCCGCCGTATTCGCGGATGAAATCGGAAATAAAAATCTCACTCTCTTTGGAGGCGGTTCCGTTGCCAATGGCGATGCAGGTGATTTTGTACCGGTCGCATAGGCGGCGCAGCGTACGCTTGCTGTCCTCAGTCTTTTTGAGCGGCGGGGTGGGGTAGATGACCGCAGTGTCAAGCACCTTGCCGGTTTCGTCTACAACAGCCAGCTTGCAGCCGTTTCGGTAGCCCGGGTCGAAGCCCAGTGTCACACGGCCGCGTACGGGCGGCTGCATGAGCAGCGGCCGCAGATTGAGTGCAAAGGTGTGAATGGCCTGTTCATCGGCTGCATCTGTCAACTCGCTGCGCAGTTCGCGCTCCAGCGAGGGAAACAGCAGCCGCTTCCAGCTGTCGGCGCAGACTTCACGCAAAAGCGTGGCATATGGATTTTTCGGATGCACCGCTGCGCGGATGATTGCGGCAAGCGCTTCGGTTTCGTCTACTTCGAGTGTGACCTTGAGCTTGCCCTCTTTCTCGCCGCGGTTAATAGCCAGAACACGATGGCTTTGCAGCTTACGCACCGGCTCGGAAAAGTCGTGATACATGGTGTAGACCGTGTCGTTCTCGTCGCAGCCTGTGGTTCGGATGATGCCGGTGCGGTGCAGCAATGCGCGCAGACGGCCGCGAAGCGATGCATCGTCAGATAAATCTTCTGCGATAATATCACCTGCGCCTGCAAGGGCAGCTTCAGCATTTTCCACGCCCTTTTCTGCGTCGATATATGGCTGCGCCAGTTCTTCGGCTGTGGGGGATGAGCCGCGCGCAGCCAGAAGCGCCTCTGCCAGTGGTGCAAGACCTTTTTCACGTGCCATAGACGCGCGGGTGCGTCGTTTGGGGCGGTAGGGACGGTACAGGTCGTCCAGCGCGGCAAGCGTTTGCGCTGCAGCGATGGCAGTGGAAAGTTCATCGGTCAGTTTCCCTTGTGCTTCGATTGCTTCGCGTACTTCGTCGCGGCGTGCATCCAGACCGCGCAAATAGGCCAGTCGGTCTGCGAGCTGTCGAATGGTCTGGTCGTCCATCGTGCCGTGCATTTCTTTCCGGTAACGCGCAATGAACGGAACGGTGTTGCCGTCATCGAGCAGCTTGACGATATTTTCGACATATTCTTCCTTTTGCCCGAGTTCGCGGGCCAGAATTTGCGTAATGGTTTCCATGATGATGCTCCTTTTCCTGACTGGATTTTATTGTACCACAGATGGCGGAATGAGGAAATAAAAAACCGCGCTGTTTTTCACAGCGCGGAAAACCAATTAGACGAATACGTTTTGAATGAGATACATGTACAATACCGTACCCACACCGATGGAGAGCAGGTTGTTGCGCTTCCATACATGCAGCGCGGCGGTCACAGCAATGCACAGCAGCTCGGGAGCACCGTGCGGTGCAGCAAGCCAGTTTACATTCTTGACGCAGTAGACGACAAGAAGCGCAATGACTGCGGGCGGCAGTGCCTCACCCAGATAGCGCACAATCGGCGGAATGGGCTTTTTGCCGTTGAACAGCAGAAAAGGAGCAACGCGGGTGGCAAAGGTGCACGCAGCGGCAACAAGAATCATGGTCAGTGCTCTTGTGGGCGTCATTGTGCCACCTCCTTTGCAAGGCGGCCGCGCAGTGAAACCAGCATGACACAGATAGCCAGCATCGCGGGGAGAATAAAGTTGTCCGGTCCAAGCAGCGCAAGAGAAATAGCAGCGGCGCCCAGGCCGAGAAAGGCGGGGATGTGCTGCTTGGTGCTCATCCATTGCTCAATGAAGATCACGGTGAACAGCGAGGTCATGGCAAAATCGATGCCGGTGGAGTCAAACGGCAGTACGCCGCCAATAATCGCGCCGATTACTGAACCAAAAATCCAGTAGCTGTGGTCAAGCATGGCAATCCATAGGCGCATTGCATTGGGATCAACGTTTTCCGGTGTTTTAAGTGAGCACAGCAGGGAATAGGTTTCGTCGGTCAAAGAAAAAATCATGTACCATTTGGCATGTCCCATTTGATGGAAGGTTTCGAGAAAGGACAGACCGTAAAAGATATGCCGGCAGTTGAGCAGCAGCGTCATGAACGCGACTGTGACCAGCGATGCGTTGGCGGCAAGAAGAGAAACCAGCAAATACTGGCCCGACCCAGCATAAACCGTCAGGCTGGTCAGAAAAGCCCAAGGGGAAGTATAGCCGATGTCGCGCAGCATGACGCCGAAGGCAAAGCCGATAAACAGATAGCCGCAAAGCACGGGAATCGTCACCGCAAAGGCGGGACGGAAAGCCTTTTTCATGGGAAAATCACCTTCTCAAAGCAAATGGGCAATAGAAAAGCGCTCTGCAAGCAGAGCGCTTTGACAGTTTCAACGGTATCGCGTCTGCAAATCAGATCGCGCGGGTTACCTTGCCGGAGCGGAGGCACCGAGTACACACGTTGATATGGCGGGGAGTACCGTCCACCAGAGCCTTTACACGACGAACGTTCGGCTTCCAGGTACGGTTGGAGCGACGATGAGAGTGGGAAACCTGAATACCGAAGGTCACGCCCTTGCCGCAAATATCGCACTTTGCCATTTTCCTGCACCTCCTTCTCTTGTGCATTGCATAACGGATATTATAATACCACAACAAATAGTAAAATGCAAGTTATTTTTTACAAAAAAATGCTTTTTCAAGTTTTGGTGCCGTCCCGACGGAAACCGTTGAAAAGTGGGGGAAAAGGGGGTATAATACAATCATCTTAACACCTGCCATTGCGGAAGGGAGCTTGGTTTATGCAGTTAAAAGAGTTCGGCGTCAGTCTGGGCGATTTGATTCAGGAATTTAATTTTGAGGTGGTTTACGGTCCGGAAGGCTTTGAAAAGACCGAAATCACAAAGGATGACGTCAACCGTCCCGGCTTGCAGCTGGCGGGCTTTTTCGATTATTTTGATCCCAACCGCATCCAGATTATGGGCAAGGTGGAGTCAAGCTATGTGGAGCGGATGGAGCCGGATGCCCGGCGTGCCTGCTTTGAGCGCCTGTTTTCCACCGGGATTCCGGTGCTGATTATTTCGCGCAATATTGATGTATTCCCAGAATGCATGGAAGCGGCGCAGAAATGCGGCGTACCGATTTTGCGCACCAATGAGTTTACTTCGACCATTATGAGCGCCATTATTGCGTCACTCAAGGTCAATCTTGCGCCGCGCGTAACGCTGCACGGCGTTTTGATTGAGATTTACGGTGAAGGCGTACTGCTGTTAGGTGATTCCGGCGTCGGTAAGTCGGAAACGGCAATCGAGTTGGTCAAGCGCGGACATCGTCTGATAGCCGATGACGCGGTGGAAATCAAGCGCGTGTCGGATAAAACGCTGGTGGGTACCGCGCCCGAAGTGATTCGTCATTTTATTGAACTGCGCGGTATCGGCATTGTGGACGTGCGCCGTATTTTCGGTGTTGGCGCTATTAAGATGACTGAAAAAGTCGAGCTTGTCATCAATCTAGAGCCTTGGGAAGAGGGCAAGCAGTACGACCGCCTCGGACTGGATGGACAAACTACTTCTATTTTGGATATTGCCGTGCCCAGCATGACCATTCCGGTTAAGCCTGGTCGAAATCTGGCTGTCATCATTGAGGTAGCCGCCATGAACGACCGCCAGAAGAAAATGGGCTTTAATGCAGCCAAGGAATTGCAGGAGCGTATGCTAAAGCAGTATGGCAATTAAAATTCTGATATTAGGCGGCGTATTCCGGCCCGATTGGTGAACAGTGATTTTATCAAAAGCCCAGCGACGCTGGGCTTTTGGTGTAAGCGCATGCGCGGTTTCGGAATACATATCTGTTGTAAAAACAAGCATATCATAAAGGAGCATACAAGTTCATGCAAATCGTAGCAGACCTGCACACCCATACAATCGCAAGTACACATGCTTACTCCACAGTCTATGAGATGGCACGCGGCGCAAAAAGCCGTGGGTTGATTGCTATCGGCATTACCGACCATGGGCCGGACATGGGAGACGCGCCGCACGAATGGCATTTTTCCAATTTGGATATTCTGCCGCGTCAAATCGAGGGCGTGACCGTGATTCGCGGCATCGAATTCAATATTTGTCCGGGTGGAGAGTTGGATCATATGCAGGCGGGCAGTCTGAAGCCGGTTGAGTTTGCGTTGGCATCATTCCACGAATGTTGTTTTGAACCGTCAACCAAAACAGCGCATACCGAAGCGTTGGAGGCGGTTTTACAGGACAAGCGGGTTAATGCGCTTGGTCATCCAGGCAACGCCAACTATGATTTTGATAAGGAATATATCATCTCTCGCTGCAATCAGTACGATAAGCTGGTGGAGATTAATAGCAATTCTTTCGCCATTCGCAAGGGAAGCCGGGAAAACTGTACGGAAATTGCCCGGTTGTGCAAAAAATACGAGGTGCCAATCGTTGTGGACAGCGATTCGCATATCGAGTATCGTGTCGGCTGCGTGGATCATGCACTGGCCATGCTGGAAGATATCGGATTTCCAGAGGAGTTGGTGGTCAACAGCAGTCGAGAGCGATTGGATACGTATTTCCGCGGCCGCGGGCTGCATTTATTTGAATAAACGGAAGAAGGGACGGGAATTATATGCGGATTGGTATTGATCTGGGAGGAACTTCGGTCAAGGCAGCGTTGTGCGAAGAGGACGGCACGCTGCTGGCAAAGCAGAGTACGCCCACCAGAACGGGAGACGCCCCAGGTTTGTGCGCGGATATGAAGCTGCTTGCGCTGGCTTTGTGTGGAGAGCGCGGTATTGCGGCAAGCCAGGTGACCAGTATCGGAATCGGTGTGCCCGGTTCGTTTGACAAGGAGACCTGCACGCTGAAATTTGGTACGAATCTTGGCATGAACAACGTCTGCTTTGCCGACGCTTTCCAGCCGGAATTCAGCTGTGCGGTACAGCTGGATAACGATGCAAACTGTGCGGCTTTGGGTGAAGCAACGGCAGGCGCAGCAAAGAATGCGCGCAACATGCTGATGGTGACGCTAGGCACCGGTGTCGGCGGCGGCATTATCATTGACGGTAAGCTCTATACCGGCTGCAACGGTATTGCGGGTGAGATGGGGCATATTGTTATCCAGCGTGACGGTGAGCCGTGCAACTGCGGACGGAAAGGCTGTCTGGAAGCATACGCGTCGGCGTCGGCCTTTGTTAAGTTTGCAGAACGGGCATTGGCCGAGGGGCGCGAAAGCCTGTTGAGCAAAAGTGCGGGACATCTGGATGCCAAGATGATTTGCGACGCTGTAGACGCAGGAGATTTGCTGGCTCGTGAATTGTTTGATGATTATTGTGAGAATCTTTCGAGTGGACTGGCAAGTTTTATCAATATCTTCCAGCCGGAATGTCTGGTTTTGGGCGGTGGTTTGGCAGGCTACGGTGAAAAACTGCTTGAGCCGCTGCGCCGTTTGACAACACCGCAGACCTTCCGCAGCGATAAGTGCAATACGGAGATTGTGTGCGCTTCTCTGGGTAATGATGCCGGACTAATCGGTGCGGCCATGCTGTAAATGATGTAATACTGTAACATAAGCGGGGCATTTGTAATATTACAAATGCCCCGCTTTCCGATAGATAGCATTGAATTTCGGGCGGTTTCGTGATAAAATACATTCAATATAAGCACATATTCACACGGGACGGCACGGAGGTTTCACATGCGTTTCAAGCGAATTATCGCGTTACTGTGCGCGGCCATTTACATATCAATTTCAGGTGCAGGAGCGGCGGATATGCCGCAGACGGCGCTTACGGACGAAGCGGAAATGATGCTTTCGTCGGAGATGCAGACAGCGGAACAGGAACCGGCGGAGATGGATTTGCCGGTAGCACGGGCAACTACATTGAAAATTGTACCTTCCACGCATCATGTGCAGGTCAACGGCGAGGCGGTCAATCCGCAGGCGTATAATATTGACGGATATAATTATTTTAAGCTGCGGGATTTGGCTTATTTGCTTAATGGCACCACCATATCGTTTAATGTCACATGGGACAGTGCCAAGAATGCGGTCAACCTGATTTCCGGACAGGCATATACGGTGGTCGGCGGGGAAATGACCGTGGCGTCAACGACCTCTCTGCGGGTGCAGGAGTCCACGTCAAAGGTACTGTTGGATGGCAGTGGGGTTTCCATTAAAGGCTACAACATCAACGGCAATAACTATTATAAAATTGCAGATGTGTCCGCTGCCATTGGATTTACTGCTGCATATGAAAGTACAACACAGACCGTTCAGATTAAAACGCCGTCGGCACCTCAACCGGAACCAGAGCCGGAGCCGGAAGAACCGGATGAGCCGTTTGTAACGGGGCTTTATCAGGTAAAGGTGGATTCGTCGCTGTCGATTCGATCTGGCCCAGGGACGAGTTATGAGGTTGTCGGCCAGTTGTCCAACGGAGCACAGATTATTGTAGATGAACTCAAGAATGGTTGGGCGCATATCAAAAATACCAGCGGATACTGCAGTGCGGACTATTTGACCCGGATAAAGGATTACGGAGACGACGCGGAACCGGAAGCGCCGGAAGAGGAGCCGGAAGAACCGTTTGTAACAGGCGTTTATCGCGTGAAGGTGGATTCGTCCTTGTCAGTCCGTTCCGGCCCGGGGACGAGCTACAACATTGTGGGCCGTCTGCAAAACGGTGATGAAATCGTAGTGGACAGCATGGAAAAGGGCTGGGCACACCTGATGGATACCGATGCAGGCACCGGGAGATATTGCAGCGCGGATTATCTGACCCGAATCGGGGATTATGACGCTAGCCAAGGAGAACCGGAGGATCCGGTAGAACCGCCTCGGACCTCGCATTTGGATGGGAAAATGACGGTCATTCTGGATGCGGGACATGGTGGAAGCGATATTGGTGCGCATAATGCAGATATGTCGCTGGATGAAAAGCACGTGAATCTGTATGTGGCGCAATATCTGCAATCTTATTTGGAGGACGCCGGCGTCAACGTGATTATGGTACGTGATACGATGGAAGCGGGCAGTTCGTTGTCACTGCGCGGCACTGTGATGGAGCAAAATGCTGTATCTGCGGACCTATTCTTCAGTATTCACCATAACGCAGCTAATACGACGGCGCGTGGTGCGGAGGTGCTCGCGCAGATAGCGGACAAAAACGGAGGCCCAAGCAAAATTCTGGGTGAAGCGTTGTTGGACGAATACGATACCTTGGGAATTCCTATTCGACAGGTCGTGTTCAAGGAAGGCAGCAACGGAGATTATTATTATACCAATCGCATTGCAGCGTCTCTGTTTATTCCGGCGGTGACAAGTGAATTCTGCTTTATTGATAATGAGGAAGATCAGAAATTCATCGACAGCGAGGAAGACTGGCAAGCAGAGGCGCGTGCACAGTATAATGCAATTATGTATTATTTCACGCAGGTAGAATATTAAAAACTGAAAGGAAATTTGTTTTATGACAGAACGGGCAGGGCGGGCACAACGCCTGCATGAACAAGGTTATAACTGTGCGCAGGCGGTGGCATGCGCGTATTGCGACCAGTTTGGTTTGGATGAGGAAACTGCATATCGCGTTGCGGAAGGTTTCGGTCTTGGTATGGGATTGATGGAGGTTTGCGGAGCCTTGTCGGCAGCATTTATGCTGGCTGGGATGCGCGGCAGCAAAGGGACAGATTATCCAGGCGCGACCAAGGGCCAAACCTATAAGACGACAAAGGCACTGGCAACAGCTTTCAAGGAGAAGAACGGAACCTATCTGTGCCGGGAGCTTAAGGGGGTTACGGATGGTAATGTACGTCGTTCCTGTGACGGCTGTATTGAGGATGCATGCAATTTGATTGAACAAACTTTGGTAAAATAATCAATTACCGCAGATGTCAAGTCATCTGCGGTAATTATTTTATCTTTTGTTCGGCCAGATTCGACAAACATATAAAGTGTTTGCGCGTAAAATGAATGAGAAAGACGATCCAAAGGGGAACATGGTGCTTACAAATGATAAAAAGTATCATGGTAGAAATGAAGATATAGGAAAGATGGGCGAGCGGATCGAAAACTATGCGGAAAGTTAAATAGGGGGTGATAAACGTGGTTCGCTATGTGGTAACCAAAGGCAAGTCAGACAGCAGAGAGCAATATGGAATCGCTGTTATAGGGGAGCAGGAGCAAATTGACAGTATCGAGGATATTGCATCTTCTTTAGAAGAAATAACTTTGCTGGCGGCCTTTCTTCAGGAAAATGGCGTTGCGGCTGTACATTTTCGGGATGTGGTGGAAGACTATTTGGCACGGTAGAAACGAGAGAAGCGAAAACGCGGCAGGAGCTTATCGACTCCTGCCGCGTTATTTTAAAAATGAAACAATATGCCAAAAAGTGCCCCCACACCGATGAAAACGATGGGATGGATTTTGGAGAATTTCCAAATCGCAAACGATAAGACGAGAAAAAAAGCGATAGCCGGGACATTGAGTACAGATACAATGCTGGATAGTCCGCTCCACAGCTCTGTGTGAAACAGGGAAGAGGCAAAGACTTCGAGCATGGCGCCGAAAATCAGGCCGGCAGAGGCTGGGCGCAGACTGTAAAAGCCATCTTGTACCAAAGATGAATCGCGGAAACGCGTCAGTGCGCGGGCAATGAGGACGATGACAATGACCGATGGCAGCACCAATGAGAAGGTCGCAGTTAACGAACCGAGGACACCAGCAGCACGAAAACCGGCGTAGGTTGCCGAGTTGACGCCCATAGGGCCGGGGGTGGACTCAGAAACCGCAATCATATCCAGCAGGTCGCTGGAGGTGAACCAAGGATAATTCTGTGCAATATCTTGAAGAAACGGGAGCGTAGCCAAGCCGCCGCCGATGGAAAAAAGACCCGTTTTGAAAAACTCCCAAAAAAGCTGTAAAAAAATCATGCGCGCCGCCTCCGGAGAAGTCCAAGTAGAATGCCGGCCGCACCGGAAAAGATGACCATAATCACAGGGGAAACACCGAAAAAGGCAACTGCTGCAAAGGTAATCAGCAGAATCAGCGCTGTCGGTATGTCTACGACGCTTTTCTTTGCCAATTTCCAAACGGATTGTACGACCAGCGCACATACTGCAATGCGCACACCGGAAAATGCGTTTTGCACAATCTGCAAGTGGGCGAACTGCTGAATGAACGCGGCAATGATAATGATAATGACCAGAGAGGGAAATACCACTCCGGCTGTAGCGCAGATGGCGCCCAAAATGCCGCGCCGTTTATAGCCGATGAAAGTGGCGGTATTGACGGCAATGACGCCAGGGGTGCATTGACCGATTGCGTAATAATCCATCAGCTCATCTTCGGTTGTCCATGCGCGTTTTTCTACCACTTCAAGCTGTAAAATCGGCAGCATGGCATAGCCGCCGCCAAAGGTGCAGACGCCGATGCGGGCAAAGGTCAAAAATAAATCCAGATATGGGTTCAAAGGTACATTCATTCCTTTCGCGCATTAAGATGGATTCAAAAAATGATAGTGCCGGGCGATTGTGACAAAATTAAGAGGCCGCCGGCATAACGGCGGCCTCCTTGTTTTCCTTATGTTCACGCCGCAGGAGCATATCATTTGCCGGGCACGATTTCCAGCCAATAGCCGTCCGGGTCGGAAATAAAATAAATTCCCATTGCCGGGTTTTCAAAACAGATGCAGCCCATCTCCTGATGTTTGCGGTACGCGGCGGGATAATCATCCACAACAAAAGCCAGATGGAATTCGTTGTCGCCCAAATTATAGGGACGCTCCCAATCCCGCAGCCAAGTCAGTTCAAGCTGGTGCTTGGAAACACCGTCGCTGAGATAAACAATGACATAGCTGCCATCGTCCGCGTTAATGCGGCGGACTTCGTTCAAGCCAAGCGCTTCCTTATAAAAAGCGAGTGAACGATCGAGATCGCGCACATTATAGTTATTGTGGGCAAATGTGAATTGCATAAAAGGTGTCCTCCTTGTTGTTGTGAAGTTACTGTACCACGTTTTTGCAAAAAACACAATCGCTATCCGAAAATTTTACCACGCTAAACAGAAAAATATACAGAGAAAACCCTAAGTCACCTGCAAAAAGAGTCGAGGTTAAAAGACAAACTAAATGGGAAAATAATAAAATTCGTTGCAAGAAAACGGGAAATATGGTATGATTACTGATAAGTATGGGGTGGTTTGCTTCGTACGAAAGAATCACAATCCATTGAGTAAGGGAAGTCTTAGCTATGAGCGAAAACCAGAAGCAAACAATTTTTTCCGGTGTGCAGCCCTCCGGTAAGCTGACATTGGGTAATTATCTTGGCGCAATTCGCAATTTTCCGCTTTTGCAGGAGGATTACAACTGCATTTATTGTGTGGTTGATATGCATGCAATTACGGTTCGTCAGGATCCGGCGGCTCTGCGCCATGCAACGCTGGAAGTTCTGGCGCAGTATATTGCCTGCGGATTGGATCCGGAAAAGAGCATTTTGTTTATCCAGAGCCATGTTCCGGCACATGCAGAACTGGCTTGGGTGCTCAACTGCTTTACCATGTTTGGGGAAGCATCTCGCATGACACAGTTTAAGGATAAATCCGCAAAGCATGCGGATAATGTGAACGTGGGCTTGTTCACTTATCCGGTGCTGATGGCGGCGGACATTCTGTTGTACCAGACCAATCTGGTTCCGGTCGGTGTGGATCAAAGCCAGCATATTGAGATTTGCCGAAACATCGCAAACCGCTTTAACGGTTTGTTCCCGGGTACCTTCACGATTCCGGAAGGCCGCTATCCCAAGGCAGGAGAGGGCGCGAAGATCATGAGCCTGTCCGATCCGGAGAAAAAAATGAGCAAGTCGGATGAGAATCCTAATGGATTTATTCTGCTGATGGATAAGCCGGAGGACATCATGCGCAAGTTCAAGCGCGCAGTTACCGATTCGGATTCCCGCATCGTGATGGATCCGGTTGGAAAGCCGGGCGTGTCCAATTTGATTCAGATTTATGCCGTAGCGACCGGTAAGTCCATTGCGGAAGTGGAAGCGGAATTTGCAGGCAAGGGTTATGGAGAACTCAAGCCGGCGGTTGGTGAAGCGGTGGTAGAGTTGCTGCGCCCGATCCGCGAAAAGACGGAGGATCTGCTGCGCAATAAGGATTATCTGGAGCAGGTCTATACCGAGGGCGCGCAGAAAGCGTCTTATTTGGCGCGCAAGACGCTGAGCAAGGTTTACCGGAAGGTTGGCTTTGTGGGACGCTGAATACCGTCTTTAAGGGGAAAAAATAATGCCTGAATATATTGTAAGTGGTGTGATTTTGGCTGCATTTGTTGTTGCAGGTGTATTGTCTTATTTTTTCACACCACCTGTCAAGCAGTTCGCCCATAAGGTGGGTGCGATTGATGTGCCGAAGGACAACCGCCGTATGCACAAGGAGCCGATTCCTCGTTTGGGCGGTCTGGCAATATTCGGCGGGTTTCTGGCTTCCATCCTGATTTTTGGAGAATTGGACCAGACCATGCTCTGTGTGCTGCTGGGTGCATCCATGATTGTCGCACTGGGCATTTTTGACGATGTTTTGGCGCTGGGAGCCAAGCTGAAATTTGTGGTGCAGATCGTGGCTGCCGCGATTCCGGTTTGCGTGGGTGATTTGCAGATCAAGCTGTTTACCAACTTAAATCCGTTTTCGGATACGCCGTATTTTCATTTGGGGATTTTGGCGATTCCGATTACCATCATCTGGATTGTCGGCATTACCAACGCGGTAAACCTGATCGACGGACTGGATGGCCTTGCGGTTGGCGTATCTTCGATTGCAGCGATTACCATGCTGGCAGTCGCTCTTTTGACTGGCAATATGACCATTGCGGTGACAATGGCGGCGTTGGCAGGCGCGTGTATTGGTTTTATGCCGTATAATCTCAATCCCGCAAAGATTTTTATGGGGGATACCGGATCGACCTTTTTGGGATATATGCTGGCCACGGTTTCCATTATGGGGTTGTTCAAATTTTATGCGGTGATTTCGTTTGCGGTGCCGTTTTTGATTCTTGGTCTGCCGATTTTCGATACAGCAAACGCGATCATCCGTCGTGTGGCCGCAGGACGCAGTCCGATGAGTCCGGATCGCGGGCACGTGCATCATAAACTTATCGATATGGGATTCAACCAGAAGCAGGCGGTTGCAATTTTGTACGCCATCAGTGCAACCCTTGGCTTGACGGCGGTGGTGTTGACCTCGTCAGGCGAGGTGAAGGCGATTGTCCTGCTGCTGGCGGTGCTGGCGGCAATTCTGGTTGGTGCCTGCATCATTTACGGGGCAGAGCACTGGGCAAAGCACCCGGCCGAGCACGAGGAAATATCGCACGGCGGAGAAGAATCGGACAAGACCGCGCAGTCTGAAGGGGCAGAGGATGCGGTACAGGAGGATAAAGAACATGAGCAAGATTAAGGTGATGACGGTATTCGGCACACGACCGGAGGCCATCAAAATGGCGCCGTTGGTGCATGCGCTGGAGCAGAATGAGAATACCGAGTCTATCGTATGTGTAACGGCGCAGCATCGTGAGATGCTCGATCAGGTGTTGGATATTTTCCATATCAAGCCGGATTATGACTTGAACATTATGCAGCCGCGTCAAACGCTGGCGCTGATTACAGAAAAGAGTCTGCATGGTCTGGATGAGGTGCTGGAGCAGGCCAAGCCGGATATCGTGCTCGTACATGGTGATACGTCTACAACATTTGCCGGTGCGCTTGCTGCATTTTACCACAAAATCCCGGTGGGTCATGTGGAGGCAGGTTTGCGCACATATGACAAATATTCTCCGTTTCCCGAGGAGATGAATCGCAAACTGACCGGTCAGATTGCAACGCTGCACTTTGCGCCGACGCCGCGCAACCGAGACAATCTTGCGCGTGAAGCCATTACGGAGGGTGTGAGTGTGGTCGGCAATACGGTCGTTGATGCGATCCATATCACCGTTCGGCCGGATTTTGTGTTCCGTGATGAACAGCTTAAATCGCTGGATTTTGAAAATAACCGTGTGGTTCTCGTTACTGCGCATCGTCGTGAGAACTACGGTGAGCCGATGGAAAACATTTGCCGTGCGATTGCAGAACTGTCGGCAGCGTACCCGGATGTGCACTTCGTATATCCGGTACACCTCAGCCCGTATGTCCGCGAGACGGCGGAAAAGTTTTTAGGCGGAAACGAGCGCGTGCATCTGATTCATCCGCTGGCGGTGGACGAGATGCACAATCTGATGGCGCGCTGCTATCTGATCATGACCGATTCGGGCGGCTTGCAGGAAGAGGCGCCCAGCTTGGGTAAACCGGTACTCGTGCTGCGCCGCGAAACAGAACGTCCGGAGGCCATTGAGGCGGGAACGGTTAAGTTGGCAGGCGTAGATCAGGAAAATATTGTCCGTTTGGCGCGCGAGTTGTTTGATGATCCGGATGCATATGCGGCGATGGCGCATGCGGTCAATCCGTATGGAGACGGCAAGACTTCTGCACGTATCTTGCAGGCGATTGAGCACTATTTTGGCTTACGGTCGGATGGACCGGCTCCGTTCGCACCATGAAGCCGTACAAAAACCCGTCGACCCCAATGGTTGCGGCAATTGGTGCGGCGGTGTTGGTAGGACTGCTGTTTTTAAGCTATGTACTCTCATCCGGCGTGCTGCATCGAAAGGACACCGGTATTGTGCTGCAAAGCGGTACGGAGAATGCGCCGACCGTCAGCTCCGGCAGTCAGTTGCTGACGGCGCAAAGCGTGGCAGACGTTACGATTGGACCGGATAACGCGCAAAAGGTCATTGCTTCTTTAAAACGGCCGGAAGCGTACAGCTGTGTTATCGAGAATACGCTGTATTATACTGGCGGCTCGTCTACACTTCGCTGTCATCAGTACATGCGTGATAATCTGGTTCGTACCGATTGGTTGACCGAAGCGGGGGCGGCGCAAAGCACATTGCTGCGTGCAGGTGATACTGTATATACGTGGGAGAACGGCAGCACCACCTTTTATAAGGGGACATGGGGCGAGTTTTCGGATGACTCTGCAGCGATGCTGCCCACTTATGAAGATGTGCTGGATGAAGGCGTGGTCCTGTCCAGCGCAGGCCGGCAGGATATCGATAATGAGCCGTGTATTATGGTCGAGTTCGAGCAGGAAGGATACCGCTGTGTTTACTACATTTCCGCAGCCTCTGGCTTGCTGAAAAAGGCTTCTTTTTATCAGGGTGAAACGTTGGCGCGTCAGGTCGTGGTGAGTAATCTGAAAACCGAACAGCCGGAGGATACACTGTTTACGTTGCCGAACGGTCAAAAGCTATTGGGAGAAAATACACAGAATGATGAATAAATTACAAATATCGGAAGAAATTCGCGCGCTCGGTCAACAGGCCGAGCGCGAAATCATGCCGCATTTTGCGCGGATTGAAGAGGTATGCGACCGAAATACGGAGAAAGTACTCGCGGCATTTGCGAAAAACCGCGTGTCTGACAACCTGTTCGCAGGAACGACCGGATATGGCTATGATGACCATGGTCGGGATACGCTTGACCGTATCTACGCGGATATTTTCGGCACCGAAGCCGCACTGGTGCGCATTGGTTTTGTTAACGGCACCCATGCGCTGTCCTGCGCAATGTTCTCTGCGGTGCAGGCAGGGGATACCGTGCTTTCTGTCACCGGTCCTGCGTATGACACGCTGCAGAATACCATCACGGGCGATTACTGCGGCAGCATGAAAAATTATGGAATTGGCTATAAGCAGGTGGATTTGGTAAACGGCGTGCCCGACTTGTCGGCCATTGCACAGGCGGCACAGGACCAGAGTGTAAAATTGGTATTTATCCAGCGCAGCCGTGGCTATGCCGTGCGCAAGACGCTGTCCTGTGCGGAAATTGGAGAAATCTGCAAAACTGTGCGTCAGGTTAATCCGGATGCTGCAATCATGGTGGACAACTGTTACGGCGAGTTCGTGGAGGATATTGAACCGACACAGGTTGGCGCGGACTTAATCGCGGGTTCACTCATCAAAAATCCAGGCGGCGGTTTGGCGCCGACGGGTGGCTATATTGCAGGACGTGCGGATCTGGTAGAAAATGCTTCTTATAAACTGACCGCACCGGGCATCGGCGGTGAATGCGGCTGCACGATGGGACAGAATCGTCTGCTTTATCAGGGCCTGTTTATGGCGCCGCATACGACGGCACAGGCGCTCAAGACTGCAATTTTCTGCGCTAAGGTGATGGAACTGCTGGGCTATGAGGTCAGTCCCAAGGCAGAAGAGCCGCGGTATGACATTATCCAGACAATTGCGTTTGGAGCTCCCGAGCCGCTGTGCCGCTTTTGCGAGGGCATTCAAGCCGGTGCGCCGGTCGATTCGTTCGTTACGCCCGAACCGTGGGCAATGCCGGGATATGACGACCCGGTTATTATGGCGGCAGGTGCCTTTGTGCAAGGCGCGTCAATCGAACTGTCTGCCGATGCGCCCATGCGCGAACCATATGTGTGCTATATGCAGGGGGGCTTGACTTATTCTTCAGGAAAAGCAGGTATTCTGCTTGCGGCGGAACGCATTCGCAATCAGAAAAACTGACATCAAAAAGGGACGGCTTTCACCGTCCCTTTTTGATTGCAGAACATACGTTTTTTAGGTTAGGGCCTGCAGTAGTTGACACAAAATCGTGAAGTCAATAGGCTTGACAATATGCGCATTCATGCCGGCGGCCTGCGTTTTCGCTATATCCTCCGGAAAGGCGTTTGCGGTCACGGCAATGATCGGAATGGTCGCCGCGTCTGCACGATGTAACATGCGAATTGTGTGCGCTGCCTGACAGCCGTCCATATTCGGCATTTGCATGTCCATTAAGATGGCATCAAATTCGTGCAGCTGTGATGCGGAAAAAATATTCACGGCCTGCTGCCCATCCCACGCCTGCACAACCTGCACTTCATGCATTGACAGGATTTCGGTTGCGATTTCCATGTTGATTTCATTGTCTTCGGCAATCAGTAGCTTTTTCCCACGCAGATCGAATGCAGATGGTTCGATTTGCGTGGGTAATTCGGTTGCCTTCATACTGGTAGAGGTTTCCGACTCCGTGACAGCTTGCAGCGGCAGTGTGACCGTAAAGATGCTGCCATGCCCTAATTCGCTGGACACACGGATTTCGCCGTCCATACGCTTAACCAAGCTGTGGACAATTGCCATGCCCAGTCCGGTGCCGACCACAGAGCGCGCGCTGAAACGGGTTTCCCGCGCATAGGGCTCGAAAACATGTTGGAGAAACTCTTCAGACATTCCGATGCCGGTATCCTGCACCGAAAGCTCATAGCTGCTGTGCTTATCAGAATTGTTTTCGTTGAGTCGGACGGTAATGGAGGAGCCGGGTTCACTGTATTTAAAAGCGTTGGACAACAGATTGTTTAGGATTTGGCTGATGCGTGAAGCGTCTCCTAATACCATGCTATGGCGCAAATTACATGCAAGCGAGAGGTTCTTTTCCTCCTTTTTGGCTTGATGACGGAAAATTTCCACGCAGTCTTCTACGCACTGATGCAAATCGATCGGATGATAGTCAAGAGAGATATGGCCCTGCTCCATGCGCGAGATTTCCAGTACATCGTTGACGAGGTGGAGCAATTGCTGGCCGGAAAACAGGATTTTGTCCAGCAGCGTTTTCAGCTTGTCTTGGTTGTCGAGATCTCGCTGCGCCAATTCGGAAAGGCCGATAATGGCGTTGAGCGGCGTGCGCATATCATGCGACATATTGCTGAAAAATGCGTTTTTATCCGCCTCGCTCCGGTGGGAAGATTCCAGTGCGTTTTGCAGCAGCTCCAGCTGTTCGAGCTGGCGCGTCTTTTCCTGATTGACTTCACGAAATGCAAGGATGACTTCGTCTTGTGCAAACGCTTCGTCAAACAGAATGCTGACATTCACCCAGCGTTCGCCATTTTCAAAGCGGCGTAGGTAGTCTCCACCGAATTCCGGCACCTGGTCATGTACCAGCTGTTGGATGTTCTCCAGCGAAAAACTGCTGGCGAATTCCTCATAGGTACTGCGTGCAACGACATTTTGTATGATACGCAATAAATCCGTGTAGCGGCCCGTTGTGCTGATTTGGCGGCGGGTATCATTTGCACATTTTATGGCTTCATAAACGCCTGTTTTATAGTTGACGCGATAGATAGCATAATACAGGTTGCCGAGCGCGCGGACAGTATCATCTGTGCGGCGCATTTTGCGGTTCAAACGGTAATCACGGATAGACAGCAACACGGCGGCAATTAAAAACAGGGAAGAGAGCAGTAGGAAAAGACGGTAAATGCCGGTCAACTCACGCAGTACCGTGCGGAACGGGATGGTTAAAATGGTGATCCAGCCGTTGCTCATCCGGTAGTAATAGACGCCGCATGGATTGCCGTCCGGCCCTATGATGCTGGCGTCATATGGATCGAGCGAGCCTTCTTTAATGCGCTGAACCAGACTGTCCACATACGGCTGCAGCTGCGTATCCTCATGCGCGGCAGTTTCGTGTGCATACAGCAGTGTACCCGTCTGATCGCATAGATAATAGGAGCTGCCCTCCGGCAGGGGCTGCATATCGTCAGTCGTGTGGAATTTTTCTGGAAATACATCAAACAGCAGCATGTTATCGGAATTGCGCGCTTTCTGTGCAATGGTGATAACCTGTTTTCCTGTGATGACATCTGGATAGGCGGCGGTAAAAACCACTTCGCCGTTTGCCTCCATTGCCATACGATACCAATCTGTCTGGCGAAAATCATAAGAGGCATCGCCCTCCCATGGGTTGGCAGCAACAATGCGTCCTTCGACAACCGCATATAAATCCACAGAATCGTTCTTCAACACCTGCGGCATTTTTCGAAAAAAGTTTTCAATCCATGTTTGGATTTGCTGCTCACTGGCATTGTTTTCAGTCATCTGGTCGAGATACTGCGTTCCAAGATTCATCATAGCGCTATAGGTATCAATATGGTTCTGCTCCTCAGCTGCGTAATTCTGGGTCAAGGAAGTGCCGAATTGTTGGGCGTTTTGCAGCAGCTTTTCGCGCATCATATATAGACTGAAGATGGTTAAAGCGGCAAAAAACAGTAAAAACACAACGTTGAGCCATAAATTGTGCAGCGTGGTACGATTCTTTGCTTTGTGGTGCTTCATCTATTTTCTCCTTCCGGTTTATGCTCCATTGCCAGTATGGGACACTGACACGCATTTGTCAATTCTCCCATAGGGAAATCAGGATGGCTGGATGAAGAATTTTGCCACATATGCCTGTGCAGCTTGCCCGCTTTGCCTTTCTGCGGTATAATGAAATCGATTCCTGCTTCATGGATAAATACGCTGCGAGGGAGAAGCAATATCATGGATCAAACCGTTTTACTGAAAAAATTGGATGAGGCCGGCATTAATACCCAAAAGGCGATCGGTCGCTTTATGGGCAATACGGCTTTGTTTTTGAAGTTTGTTCGTCGTCTGCCGGATGTGCTGCGCTTTGGAGAAATTCGCACGGCGCTGCAACAGGAGGATGATGAGACCTTTTATATGCTGGTGCATACGCTCAAAGGGACTGCGGCAAATCTGTCTGCAGAGAATTTGGCCGAGTGTGTACAGGCGATTTTGGTAGAGTATCGCACTTCCGGCTTTAAGCACATGCGCAAGCTGGAAGGGTTGCTTCGGGAGGCCGAGGTGGAAAGTGAAAAATTGTCCGAACTGTTGCGGCAGATGGATTCTATTTTGGCAGATTGACAAGATGACCGTTGGGAGGAAAGCCTATGATACGAGATACGTTATTGATTGTAGATGACTCAGAGCTGGATTTGGCCATTTTAAACGAAATATTCAAGGGCATTTTTCGAGTGGAATGCTGTCAGGAGGCCAATCAGGCGCTTTCCTTTATTCAAAAGAATACCGAGCGGATATGCGCGGCTCTGGTGGATATTTGCCTAGGGCGTCGGGGCGCAGGATTTACGCTGCTGCACCGTCTGCAAACCAACGCACTGACAACACAGCTGCCGATTATTTTGATTACGTCGGATGCAAGTCGAGACAATGTGATGAACGGTGTGGAGCACGGTGCGGTGGATTTTCTGGTTAAGCCTGTCGACCCGCATTCCGTGCAGGAGCGGGTATGCAGTATCGTGCGTTCCGCCTGGCCGGAGAATGGGACAATTTTGGATAAGCGCGATGCAGTCGTGACAGAGGGGCCTGAAAAAGAGAAACTACCAGCCCAAGCAGGTATCTCCTTGCTGGATGGGTTGCCGGAGCAGCTATCTGCCGAACAAGCGGCCCAGCTGGTTGATGGTTGGTGCAAGAAAATATCTGTATTATGCGCATACCGCACCGGTGTTCAACCGACACCCAGTCCGGTGATTCCGCGCTTAACAGAGCGATTGGCGGCTGTATGGCGTTTGCAGCATCCGAGTGGCGGCCTGACGGAATTGCAGGCAGCATACGTGCAGCAAGCTGCACGGATCTGCGATATTGGCTTTATTGGAGTTCCGGATGAGGTCATCGCTTTAGGAGCAGATCAACCGGAGCCGGGGCGTACATCGTATATGCGGCATACGGAATTGGGCTATGCTTTGCTGGAGAGTGAAAAACCGCATCCGTTTGTGAAAATTTGTGCGGATGTGATGCGTTGGCATCATAAGAATTATGACGGGACAGGCTATCCTGTGACGCAGGAGCCGGTTGCCGTACCGATTGCCGCGCAGCTGGTGCATGCTGCTATGCGATGCAATTTATATTTGCGTAAATATCGGGACACACCGGACTGCTTTGACCGCGCGCTGCGTGCATTGTCCGGTGAAGCGGGAAACATGATCTCATCAGAGATGTTCCAGATAATCGAAAGTGCTCGAGATTCAATTGAGGAGCTGCTCACGCGGGGTGAGCTTGAATGAAGAATAAACCATGCCCTGCAGAGAGAATGCTGCGCTTGGCAAATCAGGTTGCATATTGCGTGGTTTCATGGTAAAATACTTTAGTTACAAAGCAGAGGTTTGCGTTTATGACGATTCTTGGCATTGATCCAGGGTATGGTACTATCGGTTACGGCGTGGTACGGTTTGACAATATGAAATTTACGCCCGTACAGTATGGCGCGGCAACGACCAAACCTGGTATGCCGATGCATCTGCGGCTGTGTGAAATATACGATGACATCGGGACGCTGGTGGACACATTCCATCCGGATGAGGTCGCCATCGAGGAACTGTTCTTTTCCAAAAACATCACGACCGGCATTCAAGTCGCGCAGGCGCGTGGGGTAATTTTGCTTGCGTTGGCGCAGAAAGGTCTGCATCCGGTTTCTTATACGCCGAATCAGGTGAAAATGGCGGTGGTCGGTTATGGCAATGCGGAGAAAAAGCAGATGATGGAGATGACCAAAAGTATTCTGCATTTGACTAAGCTGCCGCGGCCGGACGACGCAGCCGATGCGCTTGCACTGGCCATTTGTCATGGTCATTCCAGACAGGCAATGCGATATGAGGGTTTACTGTAAATGTTTTATTACGTAGATGGCACGGTTACCGTGCTCGAACAAGGGCTTGCCGTGATTGACTGCGGCGGCGTGGGCTATGCCTGTCATGCGTCGCAGAACACGATTGGCAAGCTGAAAATCGGCGCGCATGCGCGTCTGCTCACCTATTTGAATGTACGTGAGGATATTTTTGAATTATATGGCTTTATCGATGAAGAGGAGCAATCGTGCTTTAAAATGATGATTGGTGTGTCCGGCGTTGGCCCGAAAGCAGCGCTGTCCATTTTGTCGGTCGCGCCGCCGGACAGGCTTGCACTGTCCATCATCACTGGAGACGAAAAAATGCTGATGCAGGCTCCGGGTATCGGCAAGAAGATTGCGCAGCGCATTGTGCTGGAGCTGCGGGATAAGATGAGTAAAGAGCAGCTGGAAACCGCTTCGTCGGCTTCTCCGGCAGCTGCGTCAGTCACTTCCGGCGGCGTTAATCATACGCAGGAGGCGGTAGCGGCGCTGATGGTGCTCGGATACAGTCAGGCGGAGGCACTTCGCGCGATGGAAGGGCTGGATACCGCGCAGATGCCGGCGGAGGAAATCATCCGCCAGTGTTTGAAAAAGCTGGTCAAACAGTAAGGGAGTGTTCCTTTGAGTATAGAATTTTCCGGCGGGATGGCGGACGACGAGCGAATCATTTCCACGCGCCAGCTTTCCGAGGATGAGACCGAAAATTCGCTGCGTCCAAAAACCATGGCAGATTATGTCGGCCAGACCAAGGCGAAGGAAAACTTAAGCGTATATATTGAAGCGGCGAAGATGCGCGGAGAATCTCTCGATCATACATTGCTTTACGGTCCGCCCGGCCTTGGCAAGACGACGCTTGCAGGCATTATCGCCAGTGAGATGGGTGTCAATATCCGCGTTACAAGCGGTCCAGCAATCGAAAAAGCGGGAGATTTGGCGGCTTTATTGACAAATCTTTCGGAAAATGATATTTTGTTTATCGATGAGATTCATCGTCTTGACCGAGCAGTGGAGGAAATTCTCTATCCGGCGATGGAGGATTATGCGCTCGATATTATCATTGGTAAGGGGCCGTCGGCTCGCTCGATTCGTATTGACCTGCCTCGGTTTACGCTCATCGGCGCGACGACACGAGCGGGACAGATGACCAGTCCCTTGCGTGACCGTTTCGGTGTTATGCTTCGTTTGGAGTTGTATTCGCCGGAGGAGCTTTGCCAGATCGTGGAGCGATCGGCCGGCATTTTGAATGTGCCGTGTGAACACGAGGGCGCGTTTGAGATTGCACGCCGCAGCCGTGGCACACCGCGTATTGCTAACCGATTACTGCGTCGTGTGCGCGATTTTGCGCAGGTGCGTGGTACGGGTACGATTGATAAAGCAAGTGCAGACATGGCGCTGCGTGCGCTCGAGATTGACGAGCTTGGGCTGGATAATGTCGACCGGAGGATGCTCAAAAGCATCATGCTCAATTACGGGGGCGGTCCGGTTGGGCTGGATACGCTGGCGGCTACGATTGGCGAAGAAGCGATTACATTGGAAGATGTTTACGAGCCATATCTGATGCAGATAGGCTTTCTCAGCCGTACTCCACGCGGACGGTGCGTCACGGTACAGGCTTATCGTCATATGCATATGGAGCCGGCGGATGGACAGCAAATGCTGTAAAGCTGCCGCTTAAAATAAGAAAGTTAGGTGTTTTGTATTGGGTAGATATTTCGGAACAGACGGCGTTCGTGGTGTGGCAAACCTTGAATTGGATGCATTGTTGGCCTTTAAGATAGGAGCCGCGGCTGCCTATGCGCTGACGCAGGAGGCAACGCACACTGGCAAGGCCAAACTGCTGATTGGTAAGGATACTCGTATTTCTTCGGATATGTTGGAGAATGCGTTGGTGGCCGGTATTTGTTCGGTTGGCGCGGATGTGGAGCTGCTTGGTGTCATTCCGACGCCGGCGGTGGCATTTCTGACCATCAAGCATAAGGCAGATGCAGGTATTGTCATTTCGGCAAGCCACAACTCATTCGAGTATAACGGTATCAAGATCTTTGCGGGCAACGGCTATAAGCTGCCGGATGCAACCGAGGCGAAGATCGAAGACCTGATCGACGATTTTGAATCTATTCCGAAGATGACCCATGAAAAACTGGGCCGCGTGATTAAAAGCAAGATTGATCCGGTGGTGGAATATACCGACCATCTGGCGGAAACCATCAAGGGCGATCTGTCTGGATTGCGTGTAGCGGTGGACTGCGCAAACGGTGCATCTTCGACCACGGTTGAGCGCCTGATGCGTCTGGTCGAGTGCAAGGCGGAAATCCGCTTCTATGAGCCGGACGGTATCAACATCAACGATAACTGTGGTTCGACGCATCTGGAGCAGCTGAAAAAGCGTGTGCGTAACGGCGACTTTGATTTGGGTGTAGCGTTTGATGGCGACGCAGACCGCTGCCTGATTGTCGATGAAACCGGCGAGGAGCTGGACGGCGATCGTATTATGGCGGTGTGCGCGGCGCATATGAAGAAAGAAGGCAAGCTGCGCGGCGGTGCGTTTGTGGCAACAGTACTGTCCAACATGGGCCTGCATGCTTATGCGGAAAAGAATGGCATGCGCATTGAGTGCTCTAATGTGGGCGACCGTTACGTTCTGGAAATGATGCTGCAAAAGGGGTATATTCTGGGTGGTGAGCAGTCCGGCCATGTCATTTTCCTGGAGTATGCGTCGACGGGCGATGGTGAGCTGACTGCGTTGCAGTTTATGTCGATTCTCAAAGCAAGCGGCAAGAAGTGCTCGGAAATCGCGGCGGAAGTAGTACCGTGGCCGCAGTTGATGATCAACGTCAAGGTGCCTAATGACAAGAAAGCAACGTTGCAGGAGTTGCCGGAGGTCAAGGCCGCGATTGATGCGGCGTCGGCGGAACTGGCTGAAAACGGTCGTATTCTGGTGCGTCCGTCCGGTACAGAGGCGCTTGTCCGCGTAATGGTGGAAGGCAAAGACAGCGAACAGGTGGATACTTTGGCAAAAAGGGTTGCTAAAGTCATTGAGTCTGTCGTATAATAAGAAAGAGCCAACAGGGGTGGATGTGGTTTTCGCATCCACCTTGTTTGTTTGAAGGAAGGTGAGAGTATATGATGACAAGTGAATAGCGGAGAAAGCGCCAGAACTGCGGTGCAGCCGGTATCGCAGTTGACGAGGAAAGGGTTCATCGAAGGTTTCGGCGGGTGCCCTTCGGCCATGAGTGGGTTGGTCGTAAGCAGACTGTTAAAACGCACGGGCGACTGTGCGGACAGAGCAGTTATGCATAACGCACTATTTTTATATCTATTTTTAAAAATTCAGCTTCTTTTTTTGGAGGATTTACGTTTATGTGTGGAATTGTCGGTTTTACGGGGCGCGAAAATGCGCTGCCGATTTTGATAAAAGGACTTTACAGCTTGGAATACCGTGGTTATGATTCTGCGGGCATTGCAGCGTTTACAAAGGATGGTCTGCGCGTGGTCAAAACGCGCGGACGTATTTCGAATCTGGAGGAAAAAATTCGCGAAGAGGGTGACCTGTACTGCACCTGCGGCATCGGTCATACACGCTGGGCCACGCATGGCGAGCCGTCCGACCGTAACTCGCATCCGCATCTGGGCGGACGAGACGGTATGGGCAAGGTAGCGGTAGTCCATAACGGTATTATTGAGAACTATAAAGAACTGCGTGAGCGGTTGGAGGCGCATGGCTACACCTTCCAGTCGGAGACCGATACTGAGACGGTTGCGCATCTGGTCGACTATCTGCATACGGGCAAGCAGGAGGACCTTGCGAAAACCGTGCTTAATGCAGTACAGCGTATCCGCGGCTCGTACGCGCTGGGTGTGGTGTCGATGGACAATCCGGAGGAAATCGTTGCCGCACGGCGCGACAATCCGCTTATTATCGGCGTAGGCGAAGGCGAAAATATGATTGCGTCCGATATTACTGCAATTATCGGACGCACCAAAAACTATATCATTCTGGATGATAATGAGGTTGCTATTGTCCGACCGGACAGCGTCATTGTGATGAATGAGTTTGGTGACGTGGTGGAAAAAGCCGTACAGACTGTGAGCTGGGATATGTCCGCTGCGGAAAAAGGCGGCTATCAGCATTTCATGCTCAAGGAGATTATGGAGCAGCCGAAGGCGGTGGCGGATACGGTAAATCCGCGTATTCAGAACAATGCGGTTGTGTTTGAAGATAACGGCTTGACCGATGAGCGTCTGCGGGACATTGAAAATATTCATATCGTTGGCTGTGGTTCGGCGCTGCACGCAGGCATGGTGGGCAAGCGTGTGATTGAGGCGATGTGCCGTATCCGCTGCACCGCGGAGGTCGCTTCCGAGTTCCGTTATGAGAATCCAATTATCGGAAAAAAAGATTTGTGCATTGTCATCAGTCAGTCGGGGGAGACAGCGGATACGCTTGCAGCCATGCGTATGGCCAAGCAGGCGGGGGCGTTTACTATTGCAATTGTCAATGTCGTATCCTCCACCATTGCGCGTGAAGCAGACGGTGTGTTGTACACTTGGGCAGGGCCGGAAATTTCGGTTGCAACGACCAAGGCGTATTCTGCACAGTTATCTGCTCTGTATCTTATTTCCGTAAAGATTGCCCGTACGCGCGGCCTGATTTCTATCGGCGATGAGCGTGCACTTTGCGCGGAACTGCAGCGCCTGCCTGAATGTATCGAGAAGGCGCTTGCGTGTCAGGAGGATATGCAGCGCATCGCAACGCTGTATGCCAACCGCCCAAGCGTATTCTTTTTGGGACGTGGATTAGACTATGCGGCGGCGCTCGAAGCATCACTCAAACTTAAGGAGATTTCATATATCCACTCGGAAGCGTATGCGGCGGGTGAGCTGAAGCACGGCACAATTTCGCTGATTGAAGAGGGGACACTGGTGGTCGCCTTGGCAACACAGCCCGCTCTGTTTGAAAAAACCGTTTCCAATATCCGTGAGGTTGTGTCTCGTGGTGCCGTGGTGGTGCTTGTGACGACCGATGACTTTACCGGGGACGAGTCAGTTTGCCAGCATATTATTCGCTTGCCGAAGTGTCTGTACGAATTTTCTGCCTCGCTTTCGATTATTCCGATGCAGCTTTTGGCATACTATGTAGCGGTGGAGCGAAATTGCGATGTCGATAAGCCGCGAAACCTGGCAAAATCGGTCACAGTTGAATAAATACAGAGGTATTAGGCAATCATCACAAAAATGAATAGGTTATTTTAAGGCAAAACAGTAGAATTCACAAAAATTTCTTGACATTTCCAGAACTATCGCATATAATGAGTCTTGACATGAGAAATGGTTACAAAATGCTTTCATCCGCGCCGTTATCTGACGAAGTGCTATGTCGTATGGCACAGCAGGGAGACGGTTCGGCGGCGGAGGATTTGGTCAAACGATATACCCGCTTGGTGAAAACCTGTGCGCGTCCTTATTTTCTGGTGGGGGCGGATGCAGAGGATTTGATACAGGAGGGTATGCTTGGACTGATGAAGGCAATGCGTGAATATGACGAGTCAAAGGGGGCACCGTTTGGCGCCTTTGCAAAGCTGTGTGTGATGCGGAAGATTTTTTCCGCTGTGCGCGCCGCTTCTTCACTCAAGCATGATCCGCTGAATCGTTCCGTGTCAATCGATCGACCTCTGTTTGAGGACCTTGCGGAATCGCACACCCGGGTTACGGCACCGATTGGTGATCCAGAATCGCTGGTGATCGGCAACGAGGAGAGAGAAGAGTTGATTCGTCAGCTTTACTCGCTGTTGTCTGAATTCGAGGCGAGGGTTTTGACATTGTTTCTGGACGGCTTATCCTATGAGGAGATGTCGGAAGCGCTGCAAAAACCGATCAAGTCTGTGGATAATGCCATCCAGCGCATCAAGCGAAAATCGGCAGCTATCAAACCCCAATAGGCGTTTGCAGGCGGGAAAGCCTGTGCGCATATAATTTCAGTTTCCCGAGGGAACGGTATCAAAGAGAGGTAAAAACCATGTACGAAGACAAGACTTTAGTATGCAAGGAATGCGGTAAGGAATTTGTGTTCACCGCAGGCGAGCAGGAGTTTTACGCAGAGCGCGGTTTCCAGAACGAGCCGCAGCGCTGCAAGGCTTGCCGCGATGCACGCAAGAACGCGGCCCGCGGCCCGCGTGAGTATTTCACCGCTACCTGTGCTGCTTGCGGCGGCGAGGCTCGTGTTCCGTTTGAACCCAAGTCCGACCGTCCGGTATATTGCAGCGAGTGCTTCGCAAAGATGCGCGAGCAGGGCTGAGAATAGTTAACAGAAGGGTGCCCGGTCGTTGCCGGACACCCTTTTTGTATCTGCTGAAACCCGCAGGAAACAGTGAATTTTTTGTATTTGTGATTGAAATATGTGCATCTTTGCGGTATACTGATAACAAACAAAGATATATGGAGGTCTATTATGGCTGCGATTACGAAAAAGACCACGATTGGCGAGGTGCTCAACCGCAATCTGGATACGGCAAAGTTTTTCATGGAAATTGGCATGCATTGCCTCGGCTGCCCGGCGTCGCAGGGCGAGAGCATTGAGGAGGCCTGCATGGTACACGGCACCAATGCAGATGAGCTGGTTGCAAAGCTGAACGCTTTTCTGGGCGAATAAGAGCAAAACCGGGGCCGGCTAACGCCGGCTCTGTTTTTTTTGGGTGAAATATGGAAAGTATGGTTTTAACGCCGCGGCTCGCATGTCTGGCATCGCTTGTTCCGCAGGGTGCAAGGCTTGCGGATATCGGCACGGATCATGGTAAACTGCCGGTGTCCTTGCTGCTGGAGGGAAGAATTACTGCCGCGATTGGATCGGATATCGGAAAAGGACCGCTGGCGCATGCTGCGCGCAACGCACAGGATCATGGTGTTTCTCTGTCCCTGCGGTTGGCCGCGGGTCTGGACGCTGTGCAGCCGGAGGAATGCGATACGGTCAGCATCGCCGGTATGGGTGGGCAGACCATCGCGGAAATTTTGGGTGCAGCGCCGTGGTGCGAACGGGGACAGCATTTATTGCTCTTGCAGCCGATGACCATGGTCTACGAGCTGCGTCAATGGCTATGGGCGCATGGTTATGCCATTGAGCGTGAAACGCTGTGCCGGGAGGATCGGCGACAATATGTGGTGCTGTCTGTCCGTGGTGGCGTAGAGAAAAAGGAGTTTCCGCTGTGGCAATGTGCATTGTCTCCTGCCTTGCTGCAAGCGGATGGGGCCAAGGCGTATTTGCAGGCATTGCTGACGCGCGAAAATCGTGCGTTGGCGGGCATGGAACAAGCAAGTGTACTGGATACAGCTTGTTTGGATATGCAGCGCCGTCTGGTTTTGGAAATTCAACAGGCATTGGAGGGATTGCAATGAGTACGGTACAGGATATTTTAACGTTTCTGGAAGGGTTCGCGCCGCCGGAGCTGGCGGAGCATTGGGATAATGTGGGGTTGCTGTGCGGCGACCGCAATCAGACGGTGACGGCCGCGCTGTGTGCGTTGGATATTACCGAACAGGTGGTGGAGGAAGCGGTGGCGCGCGGCGCACAGCTGATTGTGGCGCACCATCCGGTTATCTTTACTTCGGTGAGCCGTGTGACTACCGATGATGTAACCGGGCGCGTATTGCGCGCGGCAATTAAGCATGATGTTGCACTCATCTGTATGCACACCAATGCGGACAGCGCATGGGGCGGCGTGAATGATGCGCTGGCTGCCGCATTGTTTCTGACCAATGTGGCAAACATGGAAGCGGGGGACAACCGGATGCTGGGTCGCGTGGGGGACTTGCCGCGTGAGATGCAGCCGCAGGAGTTTGCCGCATATGTAAAGGAGTGCCTGCGTGCGGGCGGTGTTCGCTTCTGTGACGGTGGTCATGTCATTCATCGCGTCGCAGTTGGCGGCGGTGCTTGCGGTAAGATGATGGATGATGCACTGGCCAAAGGCGCGGATGCGTTTGTTATCGGAGATTGCAGCTATGATTTGATGCAGCGTGCGCAGTCTTTGGGGCTGACGCTGGTTGACGCGGGGCATTTCCCGACAGAAAACCCGATTGCCGCAGTATTTGCGGAGCAGATTGTCGGCGCGTTCCCGCAAGTGCGGACGATGGTTTCCGAACGACATGCCGACTGTATCCAATTTGTTTAAGGAAGGTTTCATATGCCATTAGATGCCATTTGCCTTGGGGCAGTGACGCATGAATTAAATAAGATGCTGGCGGGCTGCCGCGTGGAAAAAGTCTATCAGCCTGATCGCGATGAAATTGTGCTGCAAACGAGAGGGCCGGGAGGCGCAAAACGCCTGTTGATTTCGATTGCGGCCGGTGCGGCGCGCGTGCATTTCATAGACGCGGCGCGTGAAAATCCAGCGGCGCCACCGATGTTTTGCATGCTGCTGCGCAAGCACGTTCAGGGTGCGAAGATTGCGGCAATTGTGCAGCCTGCGGTTGAGCGCATGCTGACGATTGAGCTGGACACAACCGATGAAATGGGTGTACCCTGCAAAAAGCATCTGATCTGTGAGCTGATGGGCAAACACTCGAATGTTATTCTGTGCGGCGAGGATAATCGCATTATTGACGCTATGCGTCGTATCGACGGCGATCTGTCCGGTAAACGACAGGTGCTGCCTGGCTTATTTTATCGCATGCCGCCCGCGCAGGATAAACATGATCCGTTTACTCTGTCTGGTGCGGGGGTGGCTGCTGCGGTTACGCAGGCGGATGGAGAACAGACGCTTGACCGTTTCCTGCTCGGTCAACTTTTGGGCTTTTCACCGCTGCTGTGCCGAGAGCTAAGTTATCGTGCAACCGGAGATGCTGCAGTACGGATTGGCACTATGTCGGATGCGCAGAAGGAATGCTTGGGGCAGGTGTACGATGATTTCATCACCTATGTGCAGGAAAACCGCTGGAAACCGTTTTTACTCACCAAAGTAGAAAACGGAGCGGTATTTGACTTCACTTTTCTGCCGGTGACGCAGTATGAAGGGCTGATGACTGTTTCGCAGGCGGATAGTTTTTCTGCGCTACTTGCGGCGTTCTATGAGAAAAAGGGAAAAATCGAGCGCATGGCGCGTCGATCGGCCGATCTGCATAAGACGGTCACCAACGCACGGGACCGTTTGGCACGTAAACTGGCAGCGCAGCAGAAGGAACTGGATGCGACGCAGAATCGCGAGCAGTATAAGCACATGGGTGACCTGATTACCGCAAACCTGTATCAACTGGAAAAAGGCATGAACAAGGCGACCGTGGTGGATTACTACGCTGAAGACTGTCCAGAAGTAGAAATTACGCTGGATGTGCGTCTGACACCGCAGCAAAATGCGCAGCGGTATTTCAAACTATATAATAAAGCGAAAACAGCAGAGACTGTGCTGACCCAGCAGATTGAGCAGGGCAAGGCCGATTTGGACTATCTGGAAAGCGTTTTGGTTGCGTTGGGAGAGGCGGAAAGTGAGCGTGACCTGTCTCAGCTGCGTGAAGAACTGACGCAGACAGGCATTCTCTCTAATAAGCAGACGCGTAACAAGAAGCTGCGCACAAAACCTGTTCAGGCTAAACCTTTCCACTATCGTACGAGCGACGGTTTTGAAGTGTTTGCCGGAAAGAACAACTTGCAAAACGATTTGCTCACGCTTAAAACCGCGTTTAAGAGTGAT
The DNA here is from genome assembly GCF_052117165.1 of Agathobaculum sp. LCP25S3_E8. NCBI lineage: Bacteria > Bacillati > Bacillota > Clostridia > Eubacteriales > Butyricicoccaceae > Agathobaculum > Agathobaculum sp. LCP25S3_E8. The sequence continues at coordinate 2,004 of NZ_JBQKJR010000024.1, read as the reverse complement.
ATTTGGTTCCATACGCAAAAAATTCACGGCTCACATGTGATTCTGGTTACGGATGGGCGGGAACCCACCGATCGGGCGATGACAGAGGCTGCAATGATTGCCGCATATCACTCCAAGGCGCGGCAGTCCTCGCGGGTACCGGTGGATTATACACCGGTGCGGCAGGTGAAGAAGCCGGCAGGTGCAAAACCGGGTATGGTAATTTATCATGTGTACCAGACTGCTTATGTAACGCCGGATGAAGCCATGATCGAAAAGCTCCGTGTGGAGTAACTGGGACAGGGCAAAGAATAGGTGTGTTTGGTTGAGACACGGCACTGGTGAAAAGTGCCGTGTCTCTCTTTGTGTAAAACGGTGGTTGGATACGGCGTATTCTTTCGAGAATCTATTTACTTTGTTACATTAAGATGATAGAATAAAACTAATCACAGTGTATGTCACTGTCAATAAAAGGAGGTAACTCTATGAAAAGTAAGTTCAGAATTGCTTTGGTTGCGGCTGTTGCGGCTGCCAGCCTGATGGCAACCGCAGGTGCGGCAAATTATGATCACTGCGCGGATCAGCTTAAGGATCTGGGCTTGTTCCAAGGAACGGCGCAAGGCTATGAACTGGATCGTGCACCGACCCGTGCGGAAGCGGCAACCATGCTGGTTCGTCTGCTGGGTAAGGAAGAGGAAGCGAAAACGCTGGATTATACTGCGCCGTTTACCGATCTGGCTGGTTGGGAAAAACCGTATGTACAGTATCTGTATGATAACGGTCTGACAACGGGCGCAACTGCGACCACGTTTGAGCCGGAAGAAGGATGCTCCGCACAGATGTATACGACGTTCTTGCTTCGTGCTTTGGGCTATAGTGATACGGCTGGCGGTGACTTTACTTATGCGCAGGCAGTATCGTTTGGCGAATCGATCGGCCTGGTAGATTATGCAAACTGCGATCAGGATAATTTCCTCCGCGATCATGTTGCGGCCATGAGTCTGACGGCGCTGGATACACCGGTGAAGGGTGATGAGAACTCCGTACTGCTGAAGAAGCTGGTGGATGACGGTGCGGTTGACGCAAACAAAGCGAGCAGTCTGCTGGCGTTCTTTGACCGCTACGCTGCCTATACGGACGCATCCTCCAAGATGAATGGTGCAACGAAAATGGATATGACCGCAAACATTGCGGCAGATGTATCAATGGGCGACACCAAAATCATGGATTTGACCATGCCGCTTAACATAAAGGTGGATGCCAATCAGGAAAACATGGACCAGTCCAAGATTGCGATGACCGGCACGGTAAAAATCAACATGAATGAATCGATGGTCGAGCAGGGCGCGCCGGCAACCATCAATCAGGATATCGCGTATTATTACACAGATGGCGTGTACTACGTGAACATGGGCGACCAGAAGTTCAAAATGGATATGTCGGTGGAAGATGTGATGGCGCAAATGGGAGATTTGACCGGTATGCAGTCTTCTGAGCCGCTTTGCCTCATCGAGGCGATTGACCAATCCGGCAGTGACATGACGGTTACCTACTCTTCCTCCGGAATGAATGCACTGGTCAATTCTGTTTTGGCAAACATGGGTATGGATATGAGCAGCATGGATGTGCAGGTCAAGTTTGAAAATGTGTCCTCTAAGGTTACCATTTCCAATGGCGATATCAAGAATATGAACTTGGCTATGAAGATGTCGATGACTGCAGAAGGTCAGAGTGTGACTCTGAACATGACGATGGATTGCACGGTGAACGGATTGGGTGACAATGTTAAAATTACCCTGCCGAGTGATCTGGATACTTACGTCGATATGATCGGTGGCACCACCGCACTGATTGGCGGCGTGGATGGACTTGCAGCCTGATTTATAGGAGTTTTGAAAGAAAAACCGGAACGGAAATGAAGTGACCCCCAAAAGTTAGACAATATTTGAAAGCAAAAATTGTTTAAGCAGCCGAAAGGGCTTGTTGTCTGTGAATTGCAGGCGGCAAGCCCTTTAGCTTTGCCTT
>NZ_JBQKJR010000023.1:0-45691 GCF_052117165.1 Agathobaculum sp. LCP25S3_E8 | reverse complement strand
TGCGATCTCGGCGCCCTTCTTTGCGCCTTCTTCAAATACATCGCATACGGCGACCACTTCCGCGCCGCGGATGCGGTTCTGAATGCGCTCGATATGCTCGCGGCCGATCATACCGCAACCGATGACTGCAATCTTGAGTTCCATTTGATGTACCTCCTAAAAATAATGAAGATTTTTGTGTAAGTATATCTGCTGCTGCGCCTTGTGAAGCATGACGCAGCGGGACAGGCGAAAGGGATGGATTACGCGGCCAGACCGAGGGGCGAGAACAGCACGTACACGCCGATAGCGACCAGAATGCCGATGATCGAAACGATGTGGCGGTATTTCCAAGGAGTCATATCTACTGCGCCGCAGTCCTCCACTTCGTACACATCGCCAGGATGATACTTATTGAGCCACCACATGATGCCCAGTTCGATTGGGAACAACACTGCCATCGCGTACAGATAGTGAATCGGGTTGTCGCTACCCGGATAACAGGGCTTGAGCAGCAGGAACACGCCGTAGCAAACCACATGGAAGATCGTGATGATCTTAGGCATGGACTTGGGGCTGCGCTTGAACATGAAGATGCCGAGGATGGTGCACAGCACAGGGAGAGAGACGAACTGGCTCATCGAGTTGAGGAAGGTCGTGATACCGCCCGCGTTCATAATGAACGGCGATATGACAATAGCGACGCAGCCTGCGATCGTGCCATAAATCTTGCCGACTCGTACGCACTTGACATCAGACGCTTCCGGGTTGATCGACGATCGGTAGAGATCAAGCGTGAACATGGTAGATGCCGAGTTAAGTACGGAGTTGAAGGACGACAGAATCGCGCCGAACATGACGGCGGCAAAGAAGCCCATAACCGGTGCAGGAACGATTTCCGCAATCAGTGCAGGGTAGGCAAAGTCAATCGCCTTATCTCCGGCGGCAGCGAGCTGATCCTGAATAGTGGGTAAATAAAATGCGATGATGCCCGGGATAACCAGATACAGCGGGCCGAGGCACTTGAGGAAGCCACAGAAGATCGCGCCCTTCTGGCCTTCCTTCAGGCTCTTAGCAGCCAGTGCACGCTGGACAAAGGACTGGTTGGTACACCACCAATAAAGATTGTTAAAGAACATACCGGTGATGATCAGCACCCATGGAACCTCGGGTTCTGGTGCATTCCATGCGTTGATCGCGTTGAGCTTGGACGGGTCGGCTTCGATGATGTAGCGCACGCCGTCCAAAATGCCATCGCCACCGGTCGCGGCAGACAGTGCTGCAAAACCGAGGAAAGGGATCATTAAACCACCGATCAGCAGGCCGATGCCGTTAATTGTGTCGGATACTGCGACCGCCTTCAGACCACCGAAGATCGCGTAGCAACCGCCGATGATGCCAATGATCACACAGATAATGGCAACAGCAACGAATTTGCTTGTGCCAAGCATGCCAGAAATGTCAAAGATCTGTTCGAATACAACTGCGCCGGAATACAGGATGACCGGCAGATTGAGGATGGAGTACATCACAACGATGACCAGTGAGAACATGGTCTTGGTGCTGCGGCCGTAGCGCTGTTCCATCAAGGACGGGATGGTCATTGCGCCCATCTTAAGGTAACGCGGCAGGAAATAGTAGGCCAACACGAGCAGCGTAAACATCGAGCCGACTTCCCACGCAATCGGGCCCATATTGGTTTTCCAACTCTGGCCGTTCAGGCCAACCAGCTGCTCGGCCGACAGGTTGGTCAGCAGTAGCGAGCCAGCGATGACTACGCCCGGCAGCCCGCGTCCGGCAAGAAAGTAACCCTCGGCGGTGTCAAGCTTGTCGTCGCGTGTTTTCCATGCGGAAATGATTGCGACCAGTGCAGTAAACAGCAGAAAGGAAATCGCTGTCCAGGTAAGTGAATCAAAGAATGTCATTCGATATCCCCCGTTTCCAGTAAATTCGTTGTTGTCGTATGTTCACGTGAACGCAATTGAGAAAAGAAAAAACCGCACGAACGAAATACAGTAAAATGGGAATAAATCGAACCTTGCTTGGCTTTGTATCGTGGCGGAATCTCTTTGTTGCATTCAGAATAGCACTGCAAAATTGTGTTTTCAAGAGAAAAAATCCTAAAATCATTTTTTTCGTCGGATACGAACAAAAAACACAGGTAGCAGTTCGTGAAAGTAACTAATCCTCACACTTTTTTGCGTGCATTTGCGTGCATTTTATTGTATGGTCTGCACAAAATACAAGCAACAAACCGTAGCATTCTGCTCTTTGTATTAAAAATGGCAAAAGAGTGCTAAATATGTATGCTTGCATTGTGCGTGCATTGTGATATAATTAACACAGCAAAAACGGGAGGGGTTCACATGGCAGTCACCGCACAGCAGATTGCTGATTTGGTCGGCGTATCGCGGGGCACAGTTGACCGTGCGCTACATAACCGCGGCCGCGTCCGACCCGAAGTTGCCACGCGCATTCGAAAGGTCGCGGAAGAACTGGGCTACCGTCCCAATCCGATCGGGCAGGCGCTGGTCAAAACGCCGCGTGATTTCCGCATCGGCGTCATTTTACAGTCAGCAGAGACGCCGACCATGCAAATCGTGTCTGCCGGTGTGCACCGTGCCGCAGCAGAACTGTCCAGCTCAGGTGTGGAACTAGTGCTGCGTGAAGTCACAGGACTGGATACCGAACTCGTGCTCGAAGCGATCGAGGAACTTGTTGGACTGGGCATTCAGGGCATGGCGATTGCGCCAAGCACGGAAACCGAAATCCGCCACTGCATCGACGATCTGTACGAACAGGGCATCCCGGTCGTTACGCTCAATTCAGATGTACCGGGTAGCAAACGCCTGTGCTTTATCGGCATGGACAACTACCGCGGTGGACAGACTGCAGCCGGTTTGATGTGCCAGCTACTTCCGGAAGGCAGCAAGGTGTTTCCATTGGCCGGACATTTAAACAACACCGCGCATAACAACCGACTCAACGGTTTTTTTGACGTGCTGCGTCAGGAGACTGCCTACCATCTGACGCTATTACCATTCCAACCCTGCTTTGACCGTGACGATTATGCTTATGAGATCACGCAGCATGTGCTACAGGCGGAACCGGATGTTGCAGGAATTTATGTTGTGTCAAATGGTCAGCAGGGCATCTGTCAGGCAGTGGAAGAACTTGGACTCAAACGAAGGGTCAAGGTGATTGCATTTGACCTGAATGCACCGAACCTATGTCTGCTACAAAGCGATAGCTTGAGTTGTGTGCTTGATCAGGAGGCGTTTGAACAGGGCTATCGCTCCCCCTATTTGCTCTACGAATACCTGATGCACCAAAAAAAACCCGCGCAGCCGCTTATTTACACAGATATCGCGATCCGCACCAAGTACAACAGCGACTTGCACACTTTCAACCAACTGCTTGAGGCACAGATGGAGCACATTAATGCTACATCCCGGAAATAGCTTTTGGGCAGGTTATGCTCGCCCTGTCCACAGCAAAAAGTCTCGTATCCAATCGGATACGGGACTTTTGGGTACCGCCATACGAAATCGAACCAGCACAGTATCGCTACCCGAGGATTTTAAGTTTTATCTAATATTCGTTACTGCACTTTATGATATTCCCCTAATGCTTATTCGGTATCATATCATTTATTTTTAACACTTTTTGCAATTTTTTGAAAAATATCGCTAATCTGATGACAAATTGTTGGCAACCCTAATTATTGCAGCGTCACTTCTTATTAATTTACTTAGCAAACATCATGTATTCACAACATTAGAAAAGATGTCTTCAATGATGACAACAGTTTAAATTTTGAATATTTAGGACGGAATAGGAAAGACAGCAACGACATTCAATCTTGGAGATTTTCTGGCTAAGCAAAGTAAATCCGTCCTGCTGATTGACAACGACAGCCAAGCGTCGCTCACTAAGGTGATAGGTATCTCCACCGCCAACTGTAAAATGACGCTTACGACACTGAGGTGCCACGCAATCGACACCCCCGAACTGCTCGAAGAAAGTATTGCACAAGCAATCCAGCATCGGGACAATCTCAACCTGCTGCCGGCACACCAGAAACGGAGCGGCATTGCAATACGGCTGTCACCATATTCGGTGACGCAGATAGTGCGAACCGGTACAGGTATTAAATTAATATCATACATCTTATTAGCCTGCATTGCGATTTTATTTCAATCGATTAAAGTCCGCATCCGGATTTATAAATGATCAATGCACCTGCAGCATCAGATGAGATCATCATTCCAGTGCAGGCCATTATCTGGATGCGGATACCCTACTGGATACACTGGAACTGGTGCAGCCAATACGAGCAGCTTATCAGCCAAACCTTTCCTTATGCGGTCTGCTGTTAACTATATACAAAGGGCGTACACTATTAGCCAAGGCGGTAAAGGAGCAGATCGAGCAGAATTATGGTTCACCCATACATGTTTTTGCCCAACCGATCGACTACTCCATCCGCGTGGCAGAGCATTCGGTCTATGGTGAATCTTGCTGGACTATGCACCAGACTGTCCGGCAGAGAAATACTACGCTATGGTGGCAGAAGGAGTGATTTTGCATGGGTAATCCAAATATTGTATCCGCATTACGTCGGTGTGCTGAAACGGCGACTCCAGCGGAATCTTCTGCTACATTGCAAGGCGAAGAAGATCAGACATATGAACTTCTTTTTAGCAGAAAATGTCTCCACCGCAAGGAAAGATTCGCTTCGCAGAAACACTGCCCTGCAGCAACAAGTATATCGTGTAATAAAAAGTTATCGTTTTGTTTTTTAGGGTATTCTCAAATGACGTAATGTGGAACGATGTACAAGAAAAAGGTGGCTATAACAGCCACCTTTTTTGTTTTTACGCCGCACGCTGCATCCGAATCCCGTCAGCCCGAATCTGCAATTCCTGCGAATACAGCTGGAGGGAGTCGAATTCCGCGTCGGTTTCACTCAATTCCTTTCTGAACAGCGCCTCATAGCGCTGTTTTTTCTGTGTCAGATCGTCGATGCGGCCAATCCAGCGCTCCATGATGGACGGACTCTGGCACCCGCTGTCGATCAGATACATAGCGCGCTCCTGATATTCCTGTGCCTCCTTGCGCACAAGCGTATAAAATTCAGAAGCCATCTTTTCCCGTTGTTTTTCGTCGTCCGCTACATAGAAGCTGTTGACTACCAGCGCTTTCTCGTTCTGGTTGGCGCGATTGAGCTCCTCGAGGAAATCTTCGAACAGGCCCACCTTGTGCATCTTATCCCGCGGGACAAAGTACAGCTTGCCGTAAACCGAGATTGGCAGGGCGTCCAGCGTGCCAAGGTAGTGCAGCAGGATCGTATCGATCTGGCTGCGGCCAAGGCAGTTGCGGAACACCTGAAACTTTTCCTCCATGCTCCAGCAAAGCTGCTCCACATCAAGGGACGGGTCGTTTTCTACGACATCGTGGTACATCCGGTCTGTGTCGCGGTCATAACAGATGTTCGCCAGCTTGTCATACCGGTTGGTACGCAGGCCAACGGTTTCACGCACCAGTTCGCGCGAATACAGGTTTCCGTCCCGCATATTGTCGCGGCAGTAGATTCGGAAGATCTCCTGTGAACCGCTGGCACCTGCTACCGTGCGGCGCGTGACCTTGCCGGTCGCGTTTTTGAACGCGTCCACAACCGAGATGCGCCGTCCGGAATAAGGAAAATCCAGCGCCGTGCAAATGCGCTCGAAGTCCTCCTTCTGTACCAGTACATCGGCCAGCGAGTAATACAGAAATTTGCCAAGCAGCTGGCTTTCGTCGGTGCTGTTCTGTACTACCATAAAGCCGTTCGGATTGGTTGTCATAATGCAATTCCTCCTCATGCACTTCGCTTCATCGCCAGATAATCGTCAATGCCCTTACAGGCCGGGTCCCATGCCATCGTGCGGCAAGGGATGCCGGTTTTTTTCAGTTCTGCCTGCAGTCTCGCGGCCGCGTCTGCCACCTGTGCGTTGTTCCGCTTGTCCATATCGAACGCCTCCCATACACGCCGCACGCCAAGCGCGCGCAGCGTGTCGGGAAGAAAGGAAATCGCGTTGACGCCGGGCAGGCAGACAAACAGTCCGCCGCCGGTCAGTGCGCTGGACACATCGCCCTTGATCGGCCCTTCGGTGATCACCGCCTCTTTGCGGCTGCGGTCACCAGCAACGTGCACCCAGCTCCGTGCGCCGGTGCCATACGGCTTGCCGGTGCTGGACATCCATGCGTACTTCATGTGCACAGCTTCATCGCGGCGGATCTGGATGCCCTGCACACGGCCGTCCGCCGCGCGCACCGGCAATAAAAGGCCGCTGTATGCGCACAGCCGCCACGCGCCCTGTGAGTAGAAAAAGCCGGGAATCCCGTTCAGATCAAACCGGGCGGAGAGCTGCGCAGAAACATAGTCGCGCAGCTCCTTGCCAAATGCCAATGTGCGGTAGCCATTCTGCCGGATGGCAGAATCGGTCAGGCCGCGTGCCAGCAGGTTGTCCTGGTGTACCGCGGACAGAGGCAGCAGCCCCAGCATCGCTCGGTAAACCATATCGCGCTGTAACAGCGGCGCCGGTTCGCGTTCAGGCGGCAGTTTTGCCGCCGGCTTGGGGAAATGGATCAGGCTGTCCTCCAGCAGCTCGTGATACGCGGCTGCATAGGATAACCCGGTGCGCCGCGCGTACAGATCTACTGCGTTGCCATGCGCCCGGCAGTTGAAGCAATGGTACTGGTTCGTGTCTGTGTACAGGTACAGTCGCCGTTTGCGGTCGCCGCAAAACGGACAATTGATATGTAGCTGCCGCAGACCACAATCCTCTACCGGCAGTCCGCTTTTGCGGGCTGCCATCAGGACGGAAAAGGTTTTGTATGCCATGCTTCGTCACCCTGCCTTTTTCTGCGGTGCTTGTACGGCACTCACCTGCAGCGTCTGGCGCGGCACAACACGCGAGAGGATGGTCTGGCCGATGTGCTGCGCGGCGCCGAGGTCGCAGTAGGACTCCGTGTTGTCCACGAACAGCGGATAGCACTTGCCGGAAAGTCGCGATAACAGTTCCACCACCTCCAGTCCGCAGCGGACGCGTTCGGACAATGACAACTGGATATAATCCCGGCCGTCATACGTCAGCTTGAACACGTCCCGCATTTCCCCGCTTTCCTTTACCGGCTCATACAGCTTGAGCCCGGCCTTGTGCATACGCACCGGCGCGAACAGCAGCGCCGCCCGTTCGGACTGATACGCCTTTGCTGCTGTAATCTGGTCGTTTACGATCCGGATTTCTTCATCCAGCTGCGCGAGTGCCTCTTTCTGTCCCTTGGGAAGACTGTCCATCAGCTTCTGGATCTGCTCGATCTCGCTTTCCAACTTGCCCTGCTCATGGGACAGTGTTTGGTACTGCTGCGCTTCTTCGGCTGTCAGGCCACCCAGCACAAGGACTGCGGACAGCTCCTTGATCTTCGCCTTGATACTGTCACGCTGCTGCGCGGCGGTGCCTGCTGGCAGCGCTTGGAGTGCCGCGGAAAGACGGGAGAGCTCGGCAGCTTTTTGTGCTTCAAACTGCTGCCGGCTCTGCGCTTCCTGCACGGCGAGCGCTTCGCCCTGCTGCCGGATGGCAATACCGTCCGCCTGCATTTTCTGCAGCCGCTGGGCAAAGGCCGCCTGCACTTCGGGAAATGCGGCGCCGTCCAAGCGGCGCAGGCAGGTCGGACAGACACCTTGCCGCTGCAAATACTGCAAACGGCCAGCCTCATCGTTGTACTTACCGTACAGAAGCTGAAGCTGGTTTTGCATCTGCTGCAGCTGTGCCGCGCCGGGAGATTTATACTGCCGCTCCCGCGCGGCATCCAGTTCTGCCTGCAGCCGGGCGCGTTCTTGTTCAGCATACCCCTCCGTAACCGCGTCATACTGGGCGTTCAATCCTGCGATCTGCGATTCGATCTCCGAAGTGTCGCAGGCTTGCTGCTTGCGTGCCAGCGGTTCGAGCGCCGCCGTCGTGTGGGCGAGCAGCGCCTGCTTTTCACTAAGCTCTTTTTGCAGCTTTGCCCGTTGGTTTTCGGTCTGCTGCATCTGGCCGTCCAACACTAATCGGTCTTTTTCCAGCTCTTTGAGTGCATCACGCTTGTCTTTCAGATACACTTCCGGCATTTCCAGCCGGTCGTTTCCCAAAATGCCGCGCATGTGCTCGCTGAGATTTGCCATGACCGCCTCGTGCGGTACCGACTGGAGGTATTGCTCGATCAGCTTGCGTCCGCTGCCGCCCAGCACCTCGGTGAAATACAGGGGGTTGAGCAAAGACAGAATCAGGTCACGGCTGCCGAAACGCTCGGCAAAGCGCTCCTGCGTGGTCGTAGTGCCGTCCACGGAAAGAATGCTTTTGCTGTTCTGCCGCACCCGGCGGATCTCATGCGTCTGACCGTCGTCCGTGCGGACAAGCATCTCCACCCGGAGGAAGGGAGCGTCTGCATGGTGCAGATGGTCAAGATCACGTCCGCCGAAGAACGGCGCGCCGGTCAGGGCATAGGCGATCGCGTCTGCAATCGTACTTTTGCCCTGCGCATTGTGCCCGGTGACTGTGGTCATCGGGCCGAAAGACCATTCCTGCTCGGCAGCGAACCGACCAAAGCCGGTGACCTTCAGCGTTTCGATCTGCAAAGCCGAAAACTGTGCCATCATGATTCCTCCTCTCACGCTGCCGTCCGGTAGTCCTGTAGTTCGTAGTACATGCCGCCGGCGCTGTTTCGCTGTACGATCTTTGCGCCTTGGATACGCACGCCGCTGGCCAGACCGGGCTTTACGCCCAGACTGAACACTTTGAGTGCTCGGCCAGCCGGAGTAACGAGATCGACCCACGCAGCGGCCGGATAGCCCTGCATAGGCACCGGCTGCAGGCCGCGTACGGCGTAAATATCCGCCGGCGCATTGCCGGTGTTGGGCGACTGCGCCGAGGTGAGTCCCAGCTTTTGCAGCTGCTCTGCGTAGTACGCAGTGAGCTCCGCCGGGCGGGCGATCTGCTTGTACTTGTCCAGCGATACCCATTTTGCCGGGATCTCGTACAAATAGCGACCAACGCCCCAAAGCACTGCCGCACGCTTGAAACTGTCCGAAATACCGCCTTTGATGGCTTCAATGTCGGTGTTTTCCGCACCGTCTACCTTTTCCACCCACTCTTTGCGCTCCTCCAAATAGATCGAGAGCCCACAGAGCTGGGAGGATATCGGTGTTTTGGGCGTTTCAGACGGGTTTTCGTATTTGCCCGGCTTCGGGACGTACTGGTGCCACGGAATAAACCGTGTGCGCCAGCAAAACGGCCCTACCACATCGTCCAGACGGTTTTGGATCGCACGGCTGTCGACAAATGCCACGACCAGCCCTTCGCTGTTTGAGTTTCGCATTTTGGTCACGCGCCACTCGACGTCCGCAGCGGCAAAAGGCTCACAAAGCTGCCGTCTTAGTTCCTGCCCTGTCATAGCGCACCTCCGATAAAGTCCGTAACGGTTTTGCCCATGGGAATCAGCACATCGCTGTAATAGTACGCCGGCGGTTTGTCCTTCAGATGCTCGAACAGATCGCGGGCAGACAAATCAAGCTTTGTGCAGTCCGGCTTGTAGTAGTCGTCCCCGAACGGAAGGGAGATCACCCGTCCCGGCAAGGAACGCAGTTTCCAGAGCGTATCATAGCCGGTAAACTGGTTGCTGCCGCTGCACAGGTGAAATCCGTTGACGTTCGGGAAGGGACAGCGGTACATCTGGGTGTCCGGCGTGATGATGCCGGTATCCGCAATACCGAGCGCAAAACCGGAGATTTGGTCACTTTTCACCCGGCAACGCAACAGGATGCGTGGCAGTGGGAAGCCCGGAAACTCGGTGTTATGGTACCAGACGGTACAGCGGTCTAAACCGCAGTCTAGCGTGATGTCCCAGCCGTCCTGAAAGGCGGTCAGTGCAATGCAGCCGGGAGGGAGCAGGCCACTGCGCATAGGTGCCAAATGGACGTGCGCTTGCAGCTCGCTTGCCAGTGCGTCACCGGGGATGTGCTTGACCAGACGGGTTCCATCTTCACGGATTAGTTCTGTCTTGACCACGGTTTTCAGCGGATTGAGATAGAGCACCGCTTCACGCACATTGGTCTCCATTATGCTGCCTCCTTTGCCTGCTGCGTCTCTGCAGGGAACGTTACGACCTTGCCGATTTCACCGGACGCGATCAACACCTCTACGCTGGAGCGGAAAAATCCCATGATGTCCAGCAAGGCGAAGAGCAGCGGCTCCCAGTCCGTAAAAGCTTCTACCGCAATCCAGACAGACAGCCCATAGCCGTATTCGTGGTGGGGTTGCGTGACAACGCGGAAGTAACCACTGTACGGGCAGGCATCCAGCAGGGTTTCGTAGACATAGGAGCAGGCGTTCTGATAGTACGCCTCCTGCTTCAGCGGAATGCCATCCCGCGCGGCGCATGCCTGCGCATGGGCAAAGTACACGCGCATGGTTTCGTCCGAAAAGTACATCCGGTTCGTCATGGTGTCCTCGTCGTCGCGGATATCCACGAAATCTGCCAGTGCATAGAGCAATTCATACCAGCTGGCATAGAGGAAATCCTCGTCGCCTGTGAGCAGACTGCCGGTGTTCCGGATGAAATCGTCCAGCTTGCCCGCTGCGTAATATGCGGCCGCCAGTTCGAGCTGCTGAAACGCATATTGGAGGTTTTCATAGCTTCGCACGAACGTCACCCCCTCAGACAAAAGCGATCTGCGGCTGCGGCACCGGTTTGGCATGTACTGCAGGCTGATACATCTGAAGCGCTAAACCGCCAAGGTGATCTGCTTCCTCGCAGCGGTAGTACATCGCGCGGGCATCTTCCGGGTCAAACGCTTCAAAGTCGATGTCCTGCAGCGAGATATACTTGCCCATCAGGAACGGCAGTGCGATACATTCTGTCAGGTACCCTTCGCCAAACAGCGGTTCACCACGGTTTTCCTGCTCCGGCACCGTTTCCAGCGCGCGGACAAACCCTTTTAAATCCAATCTCAACATACTGCTTCACCTCAATATTCGTCTGCAAACAGCACCGTGGTCACGGAACGGTCCCATTCGGTGATGATAAACACCTTCTGACCTGCTGCTTTGTAGGCGGAGAGCAGCCGTTCTCCATGCCGCACCGCGGCATCGTTGAGTTTCCAGTCCTCCTCGCACAGGTCGCCCCAGTCGCAATGTAGATGGCGGCTGAGCAGATGGCCGATGACCAGACTGTTCAGTTCCTCCGCAATGCGTCGTGTCACAACGACCTGACCGGGCGGGAACGGTATTTCGTGGACTACATTCTCATTTACTGCGTTCATTTTTGTTCCTTCTTTCATGCCAGCAGCTTCACACCATCCGGCGTGAGCAGGTTAAACACCATCTTGTTGCTGGTTGTCTCGATGATCTCGGTTGTCATCGCGCCGTCACATTCGTCGTACTGGTCGCCGGTCCGCCTACGGGTGGATTTGATGACCTGACCTTTGATGACATGAGGTGTTTCGCACTCGATCAGCCCATTGATCAGTCCCGAACCGCCCACCAGACCGATCTGACCGATCGTGAGCGGCAGCGGCGGGCGCTTTTCATGCCCGTCCAGTGCAGACCGTTTCGGCAGCATACTGCCCATGCGGCGCATCTGCTCGGCAAGCTCGCGCACGTTGAACTGCGCGCCCTGAAACAGGGAGACCGCCTTTTCTGCGTCCGGCAGTGGATAACTCTCCGGCGGGATATGATCGAGCGTAGGCAGCTTGTCCGGATGAAGCGACACCATTTCCAGCAGTCCAGCCATGCGCGGGTTTTCTGCGCGCGGTTTGCGCACGCCGAGGATAGCGATCTGGCGGAACTTTTTGAATTCCTCCCCGCAGAAGCGGTATGCCATCAGCCGGTCAAAGTGCGCTGCCAGAAAGCTGCACACATCATCAGTGAGCCGGTAATACGGGATGATGTAGATCAGTACGCCGCCCATCATCAGGTGGTCGTAGCTCTCGCCAAGGAACCGCTTTTCGCTCCGCGCGCCGCCGTACATTTGCAGATACGGTGGGTTCAGGAACAGCAGATGGAATGCACTGCGTGAAATGCGGGCGAAATAGTAACTGCCGATCGCCACATGATCCAGCACAGTCTGTGCGGCTTCCGCGCGGCTTTCGTCCAGTTCTGCGCCATATGTCACGGCGTTCTCGCTGTCTGCGAGCTGATGGAGGGCATCGCCCTCACCGCAGCAGGGGTCCAGTAGATTAACCGCTTTACCTTCCGGAAACCGGAGCGCGGCTTTGAGCCAACTGACATGCGCTACCTCAGTGGGATAGTACCCGAGGCGGACGTTGTTCATCAGTCGGCCGATCACGGCGGCATCCACTATTTTGGTTTCGGTGTCCGGCAGCAGCGGCGACATGCGCTGCAGCCAATCGGCAAAAGCGGCAGTGAGCCGGCTGTAATCCTCGGTGCGGATATGAAACGCACTGGCGGCCGCGCTAAGCTGGGCAGTATATGCCGCAGCTTCATGTAGGCCGGCTTCTTCGAGCAGCAGCGCAGACTCTCGCAGTGCTGATACCAGCTTTTGCAGGTGCTGCGCGATCTGACGCAGTTCTGCGGCGCCGCCGGCCTCCCGCAAAGCGGGAAGCTGGTCTGTGCGCCACCGAATATCCTGCGCGAGTTCACCCAGACGACCGCAGACATAAGGGATCTGTGCCATCAAGCCGCCCTCCGTTTCGAGAGCAGCGGCCGGACATTGACCGTTTTGCTGGAGAAAGTCGTCATGCGCGTATCCAGCTCACCGCCTGCGATGATGTTGTACAGCATACAGAGTACCAGTGTTGCCGCCATGATATTGGCGGTCATGGCCTGCGGCGAGGAGACGGAGGCCTCTGCACAGGACAATTCCGATGGAAATTTGTCCGTGGGATCGAGGATATCCGGATAAAACCCCGCAACAGGTTTGCGCACGGTGCGGCCACCTTTGCGAATGCCACAGACAACCTGGCCGTTCGCCATGCCGTTGCCGGAATCAATGTAGACCAGATCCCGCGATCGGTAAAACACCTCATTGCACAGCTGACGGCTGCGGTTGTTGTCCACCGCGCCAATCAGGATCACCAGCGCATCTTTTTGCGAAGAGCGGAGGAGCTTTTGCAGTTCCTCTGCGCTTTCGATATAGTCCGGAACATAGCTGCATTCCATCCCAAACGCCGCCGAATACCGCTCTGCGAGCACGATGGCTTTGTTCCGGCCAAGGTCACAGGCAACGAAGTTCTGCCGGACAAGGTTGCGCTTCTCTACAATGTCGCCATCGCAGAGGATCACGGTAGACGGCCGGAAAACCGAGTACAGCAGGCGGTACAGGTGCGGGGCGATATGCCCGCCGGTACCGCCGCAGCCGATCATCACGATATGGATGGGGCAGGATACGGGAAACCGCATTTATGCCGCCTCCTTTATACCGCCTTCATAGACGGCTTTCAGCCATTCCGGGGCGAAAGGGACATCCGTACGCTCGCAGACCTGCTCCGCCGGGATCTCCACATGGCGGCCGCCGCACGCAAAGCGGCAGCAGATCTCCGGATAATACCGGTCCAGACGGCCGATGACCATGTACAGGCGCGTGGCCTGCTCGTCCCGGTCATCTACCTTGGAGAACCGCGCAGACATGGTGTTATGCGAATGCACGTCCATCACATGCAGGAAGCGCGCTGGGTCTGGCTGCTGCGAGAGATCAGTCTTGACACTCATGGCGTCGATCTTCTGCGGCGGGACGTGCAAAATGTACTCGTTCTCCTGCCGGTCCCACAGTACGTTGACCAGCGCCTCCAGATCACGGCCGTATTCTACGCACACACGACGAAAAAAAGCGATGATCTGTGCAAGCAGCGATGCTGGGAGCCGGGGCAGGCTCATTTGAAAGTCTGCCCGGATGTCCTCGAGTTCTGCGATGCACTGCGACGGTGCGATAAACGTACCGATCTCGTTGCGCCGCATCTCGTACATTTTGCCATCCCGCGCCGGGATATAAGCGATCGCCTTATCCGACTGCGTGGCCTGCTCTGTGCTGACAAATATCCCCTTGTAGGCTGGGAATGGCAGCACGCCTTTTTTTTGCGCCGTAACCGTCGGTTTCACCGCACAAACCGGCTCTTTATCCTTCGGCTTCAACTTCTTGATTGTTTCCTTGAACTTTTTACCTTTCTCGATCTTTGCTTTCACTTCAAAGATACTGTTTTCTGCGTCTGTGACCCGTTCTGTGATGCCTGCATAGATAACCGTCCACGAGACCTGTGCACGCGCTTCGAGTTCCGGACAGTCTGCCGCCATCTTGACGCGCAGCTGCTCAAAGGTAAGGGTGGGATCGTTGATCTCATCCTTGATGGAACCGTACTCGAATACCGGCGGCTTGCCGGCGAGCTTTGCGAGCAAGGCGTCTGCGCTGTCCTCCGCGACGGCGCCGAACAGGTCTATTACCTGACCGGTTGTCTGTGTGGACTGCGGTGCTGGATCTTCCTGTACTTCCGGCGTGGCAGTCGCTTGGGGCTGTGCCTGCGTCATCTGGATCGGTGCTTGCGGCGTGGGTTCCTCTGCCTGCGGCGTCTCGGACTCGACTTTCTCACTTGTGTTGCCGACTGTTTGGGCGTCTTCATGCACTACCGTCTGCGATCCTGCATCACCAAGATCCACCGGCGGCGCGCTGAAGCTGCCGAACAATGCTTCCAGACTGTTTTCCGTACCAAACTCGATGCTTCCAAATCCGTTTTTCTGTTCACTCATTTTTGCTTCCTCCGATCATTTTCGAATTTCTGCACAAAAAAAGACCATACAGTCCCATAAATGGGTGATCTGTATGGTCTACGTGCGTATTGTTCAGGCTACCGATTCTTGTTTACAACTCGGATAGGCAGACTACCTCCCGGGCGGTGATACGATGACAACAAAAAATACGAAAACCTGAGTTTATTTTTATTATAGAGATTCTGATGCTGCTTGTATAGTTGACATTTTGTCGGGTATGCTAATTGCCTTTTGGCCGAAATGTGCTGTATCTTCGGTATAACAGCACAACCCATATCCCCATGCATACTGTCGGCGAACGAATAAGTAAAAATGTAGTTTGGGATGGCATCAGCGAAACGGTCATCCTATCAGAAACCGTGAACCAGATTTTCCGAGATGAAGAGGACTATTACGCTACACCATCCGTAATCTCCAAGGCTGGCTTTGCAGTAAATGCTGTTATAAGATCCGATTTATAAATCATGACGGACTCACAAAAAGTGTTCATAGAAGCGCAGGAAACAACCATTTATCATCTTTCTTACAACGATGTTATATACCTGCCGTTGCGCAATATCGGTAAACTGTTCAATATTGCAAGCACTTAGTGGAAGTATGCAAAACGGGACAAAGAATGTATTTATATCAGAACGCCCATTACGCCTGTACAAAAGAATGCCGATAAAAGCTATTTGAATACCTTTCTTACCCAAAACCAGAAGTTCAATCAGGTGACAACTGAATT
Organism: Agathobaculum sp. LCP25S3_E8; assembly: GCF_052117165.1. Classification (NCBI taxonomy): domain Bacteria; kingdom Bacillati; phylum Bacillota; class Clostridia; order Eubacteriales; family Butyricicoccaceae; genus Agathobaculum; species Agathobaculum sp. LCP25S3_E8. The sequence goes on along the minus strand of NZ_JBQKJR010000023.1, from coordinate 30,184 downwards.
GCAAGCATCAGATACGGTGAAGGAGATGAAAACCAACGCTGGTCAAGTCGATGCAACATTGTCAACAATCAAACAGATTCCAATGTCTTCTGGAATTCATCTATTCAGTGTGCAGAAATATCCTGACGATCTTCTTGGCTTTGCCGAGGAGATTTATACTATCGTCTTACGTCGATTACATAGAATTTTCTGAGGTCCTATACGAAGTAATCAAATTAACCCTCAATACACGCACCATCTCCTTCGACGCAGTCATAATAATAATTTTTCCCGCCTTTGTGTGTGACTGATATCAAATTCTTTTTTTGTAATACCTTGCTACACCAATTCGATACTTTTTGGTAGCTACATCCAACAGCATCGCTTATTTGAGCTGCAGACATTGCCTCTTGTTCATTTTTTAAAGTAGCTATAATACCCAGTATTTTTATTTCAACCTCAGTATAGTTTCCCTCAGAAATAGGAATTTCGCAATGAACAATTTCCTCTAGCTCGCAATCACACTCGAAGCAGCGCTTCTTCTTTTTCATCATGGCAACTTCGGCTTCTTCATAAATCTTATTGCATTCAGGGCATCGATAGCTTTTTATGCGGTCTTTCGAAAAGTAACCATCAAAGTTTTGTAAAATACTATCATAAATAAACCGCACAGCGGTAAATTCATCTTTCTCATCTGCATAGGAGATGTTATTATCGTTACATATATCATAGTCGAAAGCAAACAGCACATAATTTCCACCATACTTTGATGCCCGACTATCCTCAAGGCAGTGTACCATGAAATTCTCGCAAAAAACATTCAAATATTTTTTTCTAACGGCATCAATCATAAAATGGCTGGCTGGGCGCCCGGGATTGCGTTTTTTTTCATCAAGTGCTTTCTTGAGCAGGCTATTCCACATATCCATATAATACCCAGGGATAATCCGCTTCTGTATGGCTCCTTGGAATTGCTTGAAATAGATTTTCCGTGTTTCTCGAATGCCAATGTTTATATCGCTGAGCTGTAAAGCGACATTTTGCCTCGTTTCTGCTTGCATTAATGCATTTTGTAAAATCAAGCCGATAGTTCTAGGAACACCCATGGCCTCTCTACTAATACGAGAAACCATTTCTTGCTTGTTCTCTTTAAATATTTCATCCATGGAAATGCCATTTGCATAGATTTGTAACCGCTTTTCAATTAACTCATGAGTAAAGCGCAGAAGTTCTTTTGTTGCTAGCGTAATACCACCATATCGTTCAACAAAATCATTTAAATCCAAAGAAATGGGATAAATATCACGACCAACAATAATGCTTTCGCCAAAATAAAAACGGTCAGTAATGGTGCCAACCTTAAAGAAAATGTTATTTTTTGAACCCAAGAGTTTTTTCAGGAGTAGTGAAAACTTGCTCTGTTCATTTTCAGATAAATCAGAAAATTCATCGATGAAAATATAAATAGCATCTAATCTGCTTTGTTTTCGAATCGTTCCTAAAAATGTAAGAAAATCCTGTACGCTAATACCACGCTTTTCCTTGATTTTTGCAGTTTGTTGATAGGATGCAGAATCCACCATACCAGCAGACAAGTTCATGTCTTTTGAACCTATGTTTAGGTCTGTCGAATCCTTGCTCTCACAACTACTGGTAATAATAATATCTTCTGCGGTAGATTTGAATAGGATTCCCTCCATTAGCATGGCTTGAATCTGTGCGAATTCATCCATCTGGGAGAAATCTTTGCTAAAGCATTTTAAAAAATGTTCCTCAAAAATAGTTTTGAGCTGTCGCTGAAATTCGGCAACCAATTTAGAAATGAAGCTTTCTTCTAGACAAGCATCATCATCCGAAAAAATATCTTTACATTGACTTAAATCAATATAAATAGGCAGGACTTTTTTCTTTTGGAGTATTGGACTTTCTATCTTCACCTTGGGTGATACTGTTTTTAAGCACTCATAGTATGCCCGCATCAACAACACTGTTTTACCTGCTCCGCGGCGACCGTTTATATAGCTATCTTGGTCATTAAGAATCTTAGGGAGATTTTTAAAATAATCAACATAGTATTTATCGAGTGATTCAAGCTGTGCAATTTCTGAAACAGAAATATAATCGGCTCGTAAAATCGACTGAAATGCATTTCTTACCAATTGAATTTGGCTCGTTGACAGTGCCATAGAAATCTCACTCCTGTATATAGCTGTCAAATAATGTAGAACGATGATATATATTATACCACAAAAACAAGATATGAGGGCTGAAATATCCGTAGCTGAGTATCATTACTCCATTTACCAAACGTCTGCAGACCGTTTTTCAGAAGCTATACCGCACCGGAAAATCTTCTCATCTGTTTCCACTTCTGCCAAACTATAACATAGCATTGAGCATTAGGCAGTCATCCTTTGGAGACCACCCCGCTTTAAAATGCTGAATCATATTCTTGACTCGTTCCAACTGTTCGTCTGCGAGCACATATCGTCTATTTTCCATTTTTATCACTAAGAACGATTTACTATATTCGTCAAGATTCTTTGCTTTTTAAATACGATCTAATTGGAAACGAGGTGAAAACAATGATCACTCAAAATATCGCTATCGCCAACCAGAAATGTAGCGTTAGACAGACAACGACCTACGCCAATCTAGGAATCAGACTGGCGCAGACCGAAAAACTTCTGATCGACGGTAATCCGCAAGATAGCATGACGATCAGCATGGATCCCCTCAGCTGGACAAACTGCCCTTTACTCTGCCCAACACGATAGGACATACCCTGATGGACAAGCCGCTGCGACCCGGCGAGGGTATCCCCCTGCACCACCCGAATGGCGTCAACCTGATGCCCACCGACATCCTGCTCTCCGACACGGGGATCTCCATGGTGAACTCCATAAACTGCGAGACCGTTCTGCAGCAGTATCTTGATACACTCAGAGAACAGTATTCACATATCCTGATTGGCTGTCAGCCCTCTCATGGATGTTTACACAGCCAATACGCTGGCAGCCGCCAACACAGTCATAATCCTTGTCCAGGCAGAGTGTCTGCACCCCAAAGGCCTGTAATAGCTGTTCAAAGCAGTAAATAAGGTGAAACGGCAGAACGATTCCAAACTCTAAATCGACAGTATCCTGCTGAAGATGGTGAATAATTGAACCGACTTTACCAAGGCGATTGTAGCCCTTCTGCGTGAAACCGATAGCAGCAAAATCAACGGTTTCCGTGCCTATTCGGAAGGCGTTTTTATAAAGCACTGGAAATATATCTTGGGTGATATGATCCCATTTTTTCTGCAGGTCATTATACTGTCTCAGCTGATTCGAGATGCGATTCTCCCGCGGAGCCAATGATGCTTATCGTCAAAACCGCGGATTTGGATCAGCACCCGATCGTTGATATGAAACTGATCGTCACTGAAATGGTGGGCATATTTGCAGATAATTGTGCAACCATCCGGAAGACGGCAGAATACAGCTCCTCGAGCTTTGTTTGTGATTATGCCGATCCTGGTGCTGCCCACCGGATGTCGGATAGCCGCGTTTGTATAGGGATCAGGACCAATGTCTTTTGTAGACAAAGCAATGGAATCTTCATCAATTTGTGTGACAATGGTGTTCATGGTTTGACCAACATGGTATATTTCCCGCAAATCGCCTAAGTAGTTATAACTCAAACTGGTTTGTCCCATGCTCACGTCATATCCGCCGGCTGTGACGAGCAGTCTGGTAGGCCCAACGGCAAGGATATCCGCGGGCAATATATCGCCCTCTGTCAACCCCTTCACCTCGCGTTGATACCAACGCTGCTGATCTAAAGCCATCACGCGCGAGGCCGCTGCACATTCCCCGCTGCGCTCAATTCCGATTATAACATAGTCCACTTCAGCGCCGACTACACTGCTGGGATGAACTGGCTGATAATCCTGCATCCAGAAAAGCGGCACGGGGATAAGCACCTTGACCAGATACTGCATGACAACGAAACAGGTCAATTCCGTTTTTCCGTTTTCAAGAGCGCCTTCCGGTATTGGTATGACTTCCAACCCAATCACTTTGCCGCGCAGCTGGGAGTGACCGTCAAAAGAAGCGTAAATGGCATTCCATTCTTGCTGTTGCTGTGGAGAAAGCGCTTCGTCCATTTTCTGCAGTTGGGTCGCGTTAAAGTCTTCGACAGAAGTGGAAAAGGCACGGCGTAGTTGTAATTTATCCATGATTTACCCCTCCTTCCGTTGCGTGATCGTTAATCTTCCAGTTTCATCCGGATACGCCATCAAAACGCTGGGTAGGGGAAGAAGTGCATTGCACTGCTGCGCTTCTTCCAGCAACAGAACAACAATCTGTCGGGAACTGCAAGATGAAAGCTTTTGTAGTTCCATGCTCCGGCTTTTTTCTAAACCGATAGGAACGTGCATGATTTGCAAAAGCATATCCTGAGATTCATTCCAAGCAGATAACACAAACGGATCGACACCGGAAATAAGCCTTGGCGCATCGTTTGCAAACACAGCCAACGCTAAATCCACAGCTTGCAGCATCGGTGCATCGGCGGATTCCCCTATGGTACTCAGTACATTGTCATGCTCCCTGATTTTCCCCAGCATCTTAAGCTGTTTCAAGATGGCTGTGACAGCGGCAGGGGAACTGCCAAACTTACGGTGCAACAGCACAGCAGCCTGCGCCCTGCGTATGCAGCCAATTTCATGTAATACGGCAAGCAGATATTTCTGCTGATCGCTTAGGAAGAACATAATTCCACCCCTCTCCTGTATTGATTGACCAACGGATCCAGCATCGTATCACAACCCCGTTCCAGAATCGTGCTGTAAACCACCTTCGCTGTGTAAACCAGTGTGTTGCGAATCGCGGCTTTCTCATTTTCGCGCAGCTTAACCAAGGCGCAGTCCAGCACCTCCCAATTCAGGCGCCAAAGCGTCTCCCGCACCTGCAGCTGCGGATAAGTACACGCACCAATCGTCAGTTCGCCGCAGTAGTACAGCCATGTGATCGCGTCGCGTAGTGCGGTCTGTTCCTCCGGCTCGAACAGGCCAAACTCACAGCGCCGAATCAGGTGATCCAGCTCCGCCCGTTCGCGCGCGCGTTCGACCATCGTACTCCTCTCCGTATCACTCTTCTCTTTCTTTCTCTTCTCTTTCTTACTTGTGTGCGGTTTTGGCAGGTCTAGAACTGCGGTTTCGGCACTTCTTGAACTGCCGTTTTGGCAGGTCAAGACCTGCGGTTTCGGCATATCAAGACATGCCATTTTTGCAGGTCTTGCAGACGTAACCGTGTCCGCGTCCGGCTGTCCTTCCAGTATGGCGGGCTGTTCGGCTGCCGACTCCGCTGCATCAGGCGTCTCGTCATTCTCGTCCAGACCTGCCATTTCTGCAGGTCTTGGCGCGGGGCAAAACGGCGCACAGTCATAGGCGTAAGCGGCTTTTTCATTCAGCTGCACCTCGGCCAGAAAGATGCGGTTCGGCATACCGCGACCCTGCCGCTGTTCCCACAGCAGATGCTTCTGCGCGAGCTCCTTAAAGCAGTTGATCGCCTTGCGGTAGGAAACTTGCATTTCCCGTGCCAGATCTTCCCGCGTATAGATGACGTAAACCTCACTGTGCCGATTGACCCAGCCGTTGCGGCGGGACAGCTGGAAGCGGTTGAGCAGGAACGTGTAGGCTACCTTGCTCTCCAGTGACAAGCCGCTGTACTGCGGGTCGGAAAAAAGCCAGCGCGGCATCTGCATGTGAAAATGGGAAATAGCATCATTCAGCTTCATCAGCGTGAATGCCGGGCGTACTTCGTTGTTCGGTTTCATAAGGCAGCGTCTCCTTTGTTGTTATAATTTGTTTTTTCGTCATTACGCATGGTATCGAGTGTACCCTGTATTGCATCCACCTGTGCATCGGACAGGCGGATACCCCGTATCCCTGTCGTATCATACCCATTCTCGTCCGGATAGATCAGCGGATAGCGCGGCAGCGAGGAAAGATCCCCCCAACCGGTTTTCGGCTTCGGATCAGGCGGATCCGGCGGCTGTTCGGGTGATGGTTCCGGCGGCTGCGGCGGAGCGGGTTCCTCTGGCGTATCTTCCGCATCATCCTCCGGCTGCACCGCCGGGTAATCGGTGATAGACACCGAACGCAGCTGCGCAAATGCCGCAAATTCCTCCGGGGTGATCTTGTAAAGCAGCATGGGATACTGCCCGCGCAGCAGGACGATGCACTGGGCGTTATCCAGCCGCAGCACCTCATCCGGCTGCATGAGCGCGCGCTGCGTATTGCTGCGCGTCATGGAATACGGCCGGATATTGTTTTGCAGCGGGGAAAGCAACGGCGTCTGCGGGGACTGGTTGTTCGTCACTTGAATGGTCGTCATGCCGCACTTTTCCGAAATAAATTTCGCGCTGGTCGGGTCATTGACGCCCAGACAGATCGTCGCATCACAGCACGCTGCGATCTCCTCCCATTCGTGGCGCGGGTACATGTCGGCAAGCTGTGCCACGGACTGAATCAGCACTTGACATTGCATGCCGAAAGAGCGCGTGAACGCGATCGAACGCTTGAAGTCGCCCAGCTTGCCGATCGACGGAAATTCGTCGAGCAGGAAGTTGACCGGCACCGGCAGCTTGCCGCCCTTCTCGCGCCGGGCGTATGCCTCCAAACGCGAAAACAGCATCGCGAAAAACAGCGAGGACAGGAACGCATAGGTGCTGTCCTGCGCGGAGAGGATGCAGAAATATGCGCACGGCTTTTGCCCGGGCAGCGTCAGGTCGATCGTGCTGTCCGATGTCAGCGCGTCCACCAGCTTGTCCTGAAAGACGTTCAGGCGATTGCCGAGGCCGATCACGATGTTGCCGCGCAGGTTTTCTTTGGCGTTCAGGAACAGGCCATACGGACCTTTGGCCGGATGTCCGGCCGGCAGATGGCGGAACTCGGCATCAATGCGGCGCAGGCCGTCCTCGGTGAGCAGATGCAGCACCCGCCCCAGCCGCCGGTCACACAGCGGCAGCAGTCGATCAATGCTGTCTGTTTCGCGCTGCACATAGTACAGCAGCGCGGTCAACAGATTGAGCTCGGCCTTGCTCCAGAAGTCCCCTGCCTCTTTTTCGCTTGAGGTGTTGGTGATGATGGTGGACGCAATGATCGGGATCAGCCGCGGGTCGTGGTCTGCTTCACCGATCGGGTTCCAATGGTCCGAGTGCTCCATATCCAACAGATTGAATACCCGCACCTCGTACCCCTGATCGGTCAAATACCCCGCCATGCTCTCAAACAATTCGGCCTTGGGATCGGTCAGGACGATGCTCTCCCGCCGCTTGACGCACTGGAACACATACGGCCGGACAAAGCCGCGGCTTTTGCCGGTGCCGGGCGCGCCCACAACCAACAGATTGCCGGCAAGTCCGCTTTTTGCGCTGGCTGCGATGTAATCCGCATATTGATCTGCGTCCAGCGGATCGTCTTTGTACTTGCCGTAAACCGTGCCGGTCAGCGTGTCCAGCTTGCCGACTTCCAAAATGCGCTCCATTTCACGGAGGTTCATAAACCGGGACGAGCCGTGCGTACCATCCGGAAGGATATCAAAGCCGCGCTTATCCCGCACGGCGTGATACCCAAGCAGCCAGTTCCGCGCCTTTTTGCTGCACAGTAAAACCAGCGTCAGCAGCGCGGCCGTAACACCAAGGCCGGTCGGTGTGAACGGCGCGATCAAATTGAGGACGGGATTGACGACCCAGATATCCGCAACGCCGCTGTCCGGCTGGAAGGATTGGCGTGTGCCGAGCCGGACGGAATTGATCAACATGCCATAGAAATACCAGGCAACTCCTCCCAGCACCGCATACAGCCGCCAGTCGCCCAGATGCCGGGCGCGCCATCGTTGCGTTTTGGAAAGCAGCCGATCCTCCAGCTTGGCGATCTGCTCAGACAGGCGCACGAGCGGCACCTTCTTCCAGCTCCCCAATGGGTTCGTCCGGAATAATGACAATACGGAAAAAAGGCGGCGGGAATATCTGTTCCAGAAACGGCTTTTGAAAATCCAGCGCTACCAGAATCAGATTGGTGTATCCCGCCTCCCTCGCCTGTACGGCAGCTCGCTTGATATGACACAGATCCATGTCAAGCGATATGATGGCGGGCTGATGCAAACGCGGGTCAATGAAGTCACAGGCCGGCAGCCCCATCTCTATCATTTGGCCAGATTGTTCTCCCAGCATCATGGAGAGCGGCAGACGGTAATCTGGGATACGCATCAGTTTCATCTGGAATGCGCCTTGAAGATCACAGGACAGCAGGCAGGCGTGCGCCGTCTCGTTAGACAACTGCCCGTATGTCCCTGATTTCTTACCGACGCTTTTGATCTGACCGTGCAGCAAGGCACGGTAAGCCGATGTATAGCTTTCGCCGCAGAACAGATAGCCGGTATCCGTGCAGCGGCAGCGCAGCGCAATACCCTGCACACAATCGTGTTCCCGCTGCAGTAGTACGCGCCGTTCGGCGTGCGGATAATGCGCCGCGAGCAAGGTATCACCCAGTCGGATAAAACCAGTCACCAGATTACTGCCCAGCACATTCTGGTTTGCCCCTGCACGCAGGACAAATGCCGGCAAATATCCGTCCTGCTGGCTGAATTCCTCGATACTGCTCATAAACGGGCTTATGCCGGCAGCGAACATGGTCACAGCCACGGCAGCGTTTTCGAACCTGCGTTTGGAACGCTGGGTATGCTGGTCTGGCTGCATTGGACAGTCATGCATTGCAAGCCAGCGGTAGCCGTCTGCTGTCAGCCGCCAGCCATAGGTCGCGGAATATGGCCGCACGAAACCGTTACGGACCAGACTGCGCATCAGCGAGAGACGGAAGAATTCCGGGAAGCGGCCTGTGCAGCTTTGGTCTATGTTTTTGCACCAGCCGATTAGGCGCATGGCCGGCAGCATATCTTGCGCAATCACAAATAACACCTCCTCGGATTACCGCTCATACTCATAACAGGTCGCGGTAATCGGTTTTCGTTTTTTACTGAATTTCAAACTTTTCACTTTCTGATTTGTCCTATATTTGCAATTTGGTTTTGTATTCAAAACCGTTGCTGGGCGGTAAAATTGTACAAAGTATGGGCGGTAATACCGCCCATACAAACCGCACTTTCAACCGCCCAGTGTACGCTCGGATAAGTACCTTCCAGCGTCGCGATGCGGCAGCACAACGATCTCGGTATAACCCTTGCCGTCCGGTACCGTGTCCAAAATCAGGCTGACCGTCAACTGGTCATCATCCGCAAACAACACGCCTTTGAGCGCGTTGGTCACGCTTTTCCACTCCTTATTATCCGGGTCGTAGACATTACTGCGATGCAGGTCGGAATGCTCAGTGATAGCGACAAAGCAGTGCTTGTACCACGGCAGCACGCCGCCTCTGCCGCGCCATTGTTTCAGCAGTTCCAGAATGCTGTTTTCGATGTACCCGGTCGTCCGGCGGCGCGCGTTTTGCAGCAGCGTATCCAGTCGGATCACCGTCCAGCCTTGTTTCGAAACAGTTACCGTGCCGGTGATCCCATTGGAACGCAGCGCCAGACGCTGCGCTTTGCCGCCCTGCTTGGGCTTATCGAGCATACTTCCAAAGGTACGCCGCGCCGCCAGCACGGCAATCTCTGCGGCACTGAGCGTTTCGTCCGCGACCTGACTGCGTCTTTTGGAGTCCTTCGACATTTGCTCTAATTCCCGCGAAAGGTGGTAGGCTTCCTGAAAATAAAAGCTGGCGGGGTGTTCATTGCGCTGATTCATCGTAATCCTCCTCTTGCTCCCATGCGGCAGCGGACTGCTGCCGCATCTTTTCATAATTTCGTCTATCACGCATACGGGCCAAATCGCTATGGTCTGTCGTAATCAGGTCATGCTCCCGTTTGGAAGCGATAATGTCCACGCCTAAGCGACCCAGACCCGCGCAGAGCAGCGCCTGTCCGCGGCTGAACCGCGCGTGCATCTGCATTTCCTCGTCTGTCAGATGGTAATGCTGCTGGATCAGCCGCGCTTCCTCAGGCTCGGTCATCAGTGCAAATTTGATGCGGCTGTTGTTGAGCAGCGCCTTACCGAACTTGCCGTTTTCCAGCGCGAAGAAGTCCTCCAGATCCTGCGATGCGCCGATCGCTGCGGTGCCGTAGCCGCGCACGGTTTTGAACATCTCCTGAATGAAAGTTGCAGCTTCGCTATTCGACCCCGCGCCGATCAGCGACCAAATCTCATCGAGAATGATGATCTTGTTCTCCGCGCGATCCTGCTTGCAGTATTCCATGCAGATGTCTGTCGCCAGCAGTGTGCCGAACGCCAGCAGGTCTTTGCCGATCTCCGAGATATCCAGCACAATGTATTTATTGCGCAGATCGATATTGGTCGCTTTACCCAAATTGGACGCGGAGCCTTTGACAAAACGGCTCAGTACCGAGGCCAGTGGCTTAGTCTCCTCTTTTTCCAGAAGCAGGTTATAGAAGTCTGTGGGCGTGGGCTGCGGCTTGAAGCTGCCATCCTTGTCCAGCAAGCTGTTGTTGTTCCGGTTAATGCCGAAGCGACGGTAAAGCTGGGTGAGCGCCACATCCAACCGCTCCATATCCTCCTCGGTCAGATTGCGGCGCAGCAGCGAAAAATAGATGTGCAGCTGGCTGATTTTGTCCGCGAGCAGCGAGCGGTTGCGCTCCTGTTCGCTTTCCTCTTGCTGCCGGGCACGCAGGCTCTCCTCACGGCTCTCCATAAAGTTGATGCAATCCGTCGAGGACGGTGCAAGCTTGATGTACAGCCCACCGATCGCCTCGCAGGCCGCGCGGTATTCATAGCCTTTATAGGGCGCGATCAGGCAGACCTGCTTACCTTGCTGCCGATACCGCATGGCAATCAGCTGCAGCAGGAATGTTTTGCCCGCGCCGGACGTGCCAAGCACGATCATGTTGGCGTTGTTGTAACGGTCGCTATCAAAGATATCCAGCATACAAATAGATTTCCGTTGCATATCCTGCCCGATCAAAATACCGCGTTGCTCACACAATTCCATGGAATAGAACGGAAATGCACTGGCTACACCGGACAACAGCGCATTGCGCCGTGCCTTGCGTTCGATCTCGGGAGCCATGGATACCACGGGCAAGAACGAGTGAAGCGCCTGTTCCTCCAGATAATCGCACCGTTTGACGATCAGCTCCAGCGAGGTGCAATGCCGCTCCACATCGGAAATGCGGGTTTCGAGCAGTTCCGGATCATCCGCTGTAACCTCGATCAGAGTGTACATATCGTAGTAATCCTCGCCCGCGCGGTTCATCTGATCCTTGATATATATGCCTGCGGTGATTGCGCTGTCTATCTGTTCAAAGTCCGCACGGGTGTTGTCCACATCGCGGATGCGGCTGCGGCTCCAAATGGTGGAGTTTGCAACCTTGGGCAGTATTTTTTCACGTGAGCGGCGCTGCAGCGTCATTGAGACTGAAATGCCGTCCCCCATGCCGACCAGCGCCGCCATCCAGCCGCCCCGTACCAGACTTTTATAGCCATATCCCGCGATGTACAGGTAGGCGTGGCAGACGCCGTCCATCTCGATGTAATCTTTGTGAGTAAAATCCACCGCAGCTGGACAGATCAGGTCCATCACGCCGGTCGCCTCGAATTGTTCGGTGGTTTTCTGCTGTTTTCTGCGCCTGCCGATATTTTGCCGTTCCTTTGCTTCGGGTAGTGCATCCTGCTTTGTGGCTTGTGTCGTGAGTTCTTCCCCTCCTTCGGGGTCCGGTTCCGGCTGCTGTGGCACGCCATAGCATTCCTGCAGCATATCCCGGAAGTACAAAGGCAAACGGATATGCTCCGAGGTGCGCTTGCACAGCATGCGAAACACGGTCTCGACCAGATGATTGTCGATATAGCCCGGGTTTACCACGTTTAATCCGCAGCGGGCAAAGTAACCTACAGACGAATCCATGACCTGCCGCAGCGCAGCGGCGATTTTGGCATAGCTTACATCACCAGACACCATAGAGGGTTCATACCGATAGGCGATATAAAACCGTGTTGTGAATGCCCCGTACCGCACCAGCTGGTTGACCTCGTTGATGTTGTCTTCAATGCAGGTACGGCACAAAGCATCCCCCTCCGATTGCAGGAATCCCTCCATGCGTCTTGTGTACTGTTCGACGTCTACCGGCTGGGAAAGGCAGAGGATCTGCAAGTTGTCCGGCGCGATGCGCAACCATGCGGCAAGGTTGCTGATGATGCGGATTCGCTCTGCGGTGCTTTGCAGAAAATAGTTTGTCGGCAGCACTTCAAACAACGCCGCATACCCGCCGTCCCGCGTTCGCACAACGCCGTATTTGATATCCGCAATGGGCAGGCTGCCCTGTAGGTCGTCATTTGCGGGCGCGATGGCCTCGGTCGCGCCCACTTGATCCCCGAAGATGATTTTTTTGATGTCCACGTTTGATCGAGCCTCCTTTATTGATGGCGATGCGCCGGCATCTGCGCCAACGCACATAGGTACATAAAAAACGGGATAAGGATTCGTCCCGGATGCCGATCAGGCCGAAGCCGCAGACCGGCACAAGCAGACACAGCGACAGAATCAGCTTTATCGTGACGGAAAACGGCGTGTAGTGTGCAATCAGGCTGCACAGCCCGAATGTCGGTAATGCCAAAACGGCAGCTTCAAGGCAGTTGCGCAGCTCAAACAGACCAAGCACACGACCTGCGTCAGTAAAATTGACCGGGATAAAATAGATGTCTTCATTGCCCACGAATCGTTACCTCACTTTCCTGCACTTTGTCGAATAGATGTTTGCGCTGACTGCAAAATTCGCTGAGATTCTTCTCTGCATCAGTCTGTCTGCTTTCTAAGATGGCTTTCATTGCTTTCTCAATCCGCTTGTGCGACGTAGCAGAACCTGTTGTCTGGCACAACTCAACCGAACTGATGTACTGCGAGCTGATCCCGGCATATTGCGCTAACTCCCGCAATGTAATGCCGTATTTGCGGCGTAAGATACGGAACTGACAGACATATCCGTCTGTGTACACTTCCATGACATATCCCTCCTATTCTCTTATCCCAGCACCCAGAACGGGCCGCCGGCCGCCGCGCCTTTGTTGCACTCGGCCAGAAAGATGCTCAGATCCCACTCTTTCTGACTGCGTTCATAACTTGCACAGTCTGCGACCAGAATCTTGCCGCTGTCCGTGATGCCGCGCAGCACAATAAAATGCCCGCCGCGGGTGAAGTGTCCGGCAGACATGATTGCGATGACCAGCTTGCCCTCCTGCAGCGCCTTGACCAGCTCGGTTTTGTTTTGGCCGATGCCGCGGCACGGTACGCCGTAATGCGCCGCGCCGTCCGGAATCAGACTATGGTAGCTGCCGCTGCCCTCGCAGCGGTGGCCGGTTTTGACGGACCAGTCGCAGATCTCCGGTGGTAGAACAGTTTTGCTCGTCAGCGTGGACACGCAGATTGCAAGCGAGGTCGGGCCGCATCCTGCGCCTGCAATTGTATTGGTTTTGCCGTACATCAGGCTGCCCCAGCGAGAATCGTACTGGCTGAAATACACAACGTCCTTGGAGTTGCCACGGCCGGTGAACACAATGTCCGAAAAGTCCATGCCTGCGGTATTGTCCGACGAACCGCTCGGCGCACTGTACTCCGCATCTGCGATGGTGCTTTGGATCACTTCCGCCCACATGCGCTGCATTTCGTCAAAGCCGAGCTTATCCATCAGCTCAGTCGGGGTCATGTCCGAAATCACCAGAACATATCCTTCAAAATTTCCCTCGCTGTCATATTTAGCCTTTAATTCATATTTCAGCTTAGCCTGCATGGTTTGCACGATCTTGTCCTCATCAATCAGCATGACATCCTGCTCGCTGTAAACCGAGGTGATAGCGACCATCCAATAGTCATTGGTATTGCCGAGGTTTTTCTCGATCGAGATAAAACCAAGGTTTTCCGGCAACAGATTAATAAACAGGTTGATTGCCTTGTCTTCGAGCGTCCGCTGGTCTTTACATGTGACTGTGAGCTGCTCCGCCTGCGCCGTCATCTCCTGAATATCCGCAGAGGACGCGCTGGGGGAACCGAACAGATTGCACGGTATGGACAGCAGCATGAGCAGCGGCAGGCCGAGACAGATAAGCAGCGCGATGCCTGCCCCTTTCAGCAGGCTGGGCGCGGCCTCTGCCACAGCGGCTGCGGCGGCGCCATACGGACCGCCGGACAGCGCGCCTTTTGCGATATTCGCCGCGGCGGCGGCAACACGGCCAGCGTTACTTCTTTTTTCTTCGTTTATGATGTTTTCCTCCTTCCTGCGGGGTCACCTTGTTATTCAGCGGCTGTGCGCTGCGGCGCAGCCTGCGCGTCTTGTCCGCAATCTGCGGCCGTCCGACCATATCCGGCGTACGGATACTGGGCGGCACATTGCTTTGTACCGTGGTAGTCTGCTGTATTTCGCTATGCTCACGCCGCGACGGAGATACGGCGGGACGACGATCCGGCGCGGGCGCAACCGGGGAACCCGCTGGCCGGCTGCCTCCATCGGATGATGCAGGTGATACCGCCGGAGCGGTTGGTGCTTGCGTCCTCATTGCGGGCGACGGCGGCTGCACCGTTGTTTGCGGCGCTGGCCGTACCGCTGTGCGCGGTATCGATTGTCCAGATGTCGATGCCGCCGGCGCAACCGGCGTCACACGGAGAGAACCAACATCTGCACTTGGTATTTGCCCTGCTTGCTGCGTTGCCTGTTGTACATGCGGCATAGGAGGCATGGCGCGGCTCGGCGGCGATACGGTCAAACCAGATGAAGCAGCCGGCGTAGTCCGGTTGGGCTGGACGGCGGACGCAGTATGTCCCTGCACGGCGGTGGCAGCTGCTACGGCGGCTGTTGGAACAACGCTGGACGAATGTCCTGCCGATTCTGTCGGAGACACCGGCGGGCGTTCCGGCGCATTCTGCTCCGTATATCCTGTGCGCATCTCGGACAAATTGCTTTCGCTGTGCAAAAGTGTCTGTACATGCGGCGGGGATACGGGACTTACTGGTGTCACGCGCGCTGGGCGCGACGTGGTCGGCTGTACGGGCGGGTGCGCGCTGGGCGTCCCTGAAACAGGTTGCTGCGGTGCGCCAGAGGTTTCCGTGTTGCTTGGGAATACCTGTTCGGGTATGTGTGGCATGGCAGCGGCAGGCTGTACCGGTGTGACGGACAGTCCGGGTGCGGTATCCGCTCGATGCATCGGCATGACCGGCGCATGGGTGCCGATTTCCGTCTGCGGTGTACTCATCCGTCCGAAATCCGCGGGCAGCGGCGGAAGCGCTGGAGACACAGGTGAAACCATCATCCGGCTTACTGCATTTGCTTCGGATACACTCTGGTTCTGACTGCGGATGCTGCTGACTGAGCTGCCGTCCTCCCAATCGTCTGCGTCAACTGAAATGGCCTGACTGACCTGCCGGATCGAAGCCGGATCACCCGCCCCGTGCCGGTTTCGGAACGAAGCCAAGTCGTTCATCGCCCTTGCACCCGAACCGGCAACATGAATGGCCGCTCCGGCAACGCCTGCTGCGCCTGCGGCAGCGCCGCCCTGTGCAGATGCTCCAACTGTGCTGGTGGATTGACTGCCCTGCTTGCCACTGTGCTGCATGAAAGACCCCGATGTCGGTGGCGCAGGGCTGCCATGCCCGGCGGACGGCATACCTTGCGCTGCGGTGCGTGTGACCATTTGCGCAATACTGCGCAGCGTCATTGCGGTAAGCATTCCTGGGAAACGCGTACCCAGCGGATCGCCGGTCAGCGCCGGGTTCAAGCCAATGCGTAAAATAATGCCGTCCATCTTTTTTGCCGTGCGGACAATGCCGACGATTAACATCATCCACGGAATAATGGCCGTGCCGTTCGGTGCATTGGACATTGCGCTGATGAGCAGCTTGACAAACATCAGATTGAAGACTATCAGTGCACACATGGACCCAAACATCCGCAGCCAACCGCGAAAAATCTCTCCGGTGGATTTTGAGCCGCCCATGGCAAATGCCAGCGGCGCACAGTAGGTCAGCACACAGAGGATGACATAACGCTCTGCAACCTCAAAAAACAATTTGATTGTCTGCCATTGAATGATCACATTGACCAAAATAACCACGATCCAGCCCGCATTGGGCAGCATATCAAAGGTATCTTCGCCAAACGGGTCAAAGGTGATGGCATTGGGGATTTGGAGCATATCCATAATGGTTGAGGAGAACCCCAAGCCGATCTCACAGATCTGCCGGCTGACCACAAGCAAAAAGGAGAACATCGCGGTGCGCAGAAACAGGCGTCCCGGTTCCTCAGCCTCAATGCCGACGCCAGACGCCATGGAACGCATTGCCTGAAAGACCAGATTGCCGATCAGCAGCGCCCAGCCTACCGCGAAAAAGATAGTGCCGATGTCTTTAACCACCGGTACACGTTCTGCGAAATAGGTAAGGTCTGTGTGGAACAAGTCCATTAGATGCTCCAGCAGGTATTCCACCATCTCATACCAGAGTGACGCCAGCCACTCAAACAGGGCTTTTATCAGTTTTTCAAGAATTTTAGGCAGCTCCTTTCGAAAAATGGCATAATAAAAGCACCGTATTGTGAAAAATACGATGCTGGCTAAAATACTTTGTCATTGTATTTATAGCAATATAATGTTAGAATAATAGTAGAATTCATGGAGGTGAGTGACATGAAAATCAAATCATCTACCGTCCTTCGCAACGATTACAATACGATCTCCACACTTGCGCATGAGAGCCAAGAGCCGATTTATATCACCAAAAATGGAGAAGGCGACATCGTCCTGATGAGCGTAGACGCTTTTGAAAACCGGGAACAGATATTGCAGCACCGTGCGGCGATACTGGAGGCAGAGTTCTCCCGCATCAATGGCGATCCCACCTATTCTGTAGACGAAATCCGCCGCAAGCTGAAGGAGAAGTACGACAATGCCTGATGCCTATCGTTTAGAAATTCTGACGCCGGCATGGCAGGACATTGACCGGATCTCCGATCTGCATCTTCTCCTTGTCGGCCCGCAATCCGCAGAGAAAATCACGGATAAGCTATTGGATACCATTGCTCTGCTTGCCTCGCAGCCCTATATGGGTGCGTTGCATCCGGATACGTTTCTGGCGCAACGGGAATATCGTAAAATCATTTGTGGCAATTATATATGCGTTTATAAGGTGATCGGAACAACCGTATATGTTTATCGTGTCGTAGACGGACGGACCGACTACCCGAAGTTGCTGCGCTGACCCTTATTCCAGCGTTGCCAGACCGTCGAACAGCGGACGAACATAAGCGATAAACGCGCCGATGCCGTTGATAATGACCCATGCGAGCCAAATGCGTTTGAGCCAATCCCATGCCTGGTCGGCCTTTGGCTGCGCACCGCTCATTTTGGCACCAATGACCGCAATCGCACTCATCAGGCCGGCAAGGACAGTAGAAATTGCGGCCAGCTTAGAATAAACGTCTTTGATAATACGGTTTGCGGCTGTCCACATATCCTCTACGGCGAATGCCTGCGGGATAATGACCGCCCCAAGGATCAGCAGCACCAGTGCGATCCGGTAAAAAAGAAAGGCGCGTGACATCCAGTCCTGATAGGCGCGCGCCGTTTGCAGTTTACTTTCGTTCAAGAATAATCACTCCTTGCGTTTTGACTTTTGATATCTATCCTGCTATACTGTTGCCGTACAATGAGTTAAATGAGTTATAGGATGTGAGAAAATGGAATGGGATAACGGCAAGAATCTGGCCGGGATCATCATTGATTTGGAAAATGTGGAACAACGGTTTTCTGCCGGTGAGCGTTCCGAATCGCTTAAGCAAGCCGCGCAGCGTATTTACAACCGTGCTGCTAGACACAACGATTCTGCGCAATCCAATTGGTGCCGTGAAATTATAGAACGCGCACAAAAACTGATAAACGTCTGTCAATAAGGCGGCGGGGAGCTTGCGCTCCCCGTCTTTTTCATTTACATCACTTGGTTTGCCGCGCTGACAATCTCTTGATACGCCCAATGCGAAGTAGGCACATCTGTAAATTGGGTAACGATGGCCTGCACACGCAGCGAGCGGCCGGTCACGCGGTTGATGAGTTTTGCCGCCTCTGCACGGGTGATGGAGTAGTTCGGGCGAAATGTGCCGTCCGGATAACCTTTGATCCAACCATGCAGTTGACCGTATGCCACCGCATCATGCGTTTGCCCGGCAGTGCCCACATCGGGGAAAGCAATCGTGCCGGCCGCAACATACGGCGAACCGCTCAGGCGGTACAGCCAGACGGACAGTTCCGCGCGGGAAATCGCCGCATTCGGCCGGAAGTACGAAGCCGTTTCAATTCCTGCATCGTAAAACGCGTTGACCGCATTGGTGTACCAGCTGCCGGTTGGCACATCCGCCGCGCCGCAGCTGGGATACACCGTAAGGTCGGAATAGTTGGTCAAACGGGACAGCATCACAGCCGCTTCCGCGCGGGTCAGGGTGTTTTCCGGGCAAAAGCGATTGTTACCCATGCCCTCGAAATACGGCGCGGTAATGCCGCTCAGCAGATACAGCTTATCGCTGCCCGCCCATGCAGCATAGGCACTCAGCTCTACATCATCCCGAATGCCGCTCACCGTAACCTTGAGGATACCGCTATCGGATAGCGACATGGAATAAGTCTTACTTCCTACCTTGATTGTTTTGGAATCCACAGCGGCGGTCGCCTGCTGGCTGCCCACGCGCAGCGTCACCGTGCTGAGCTGGTAGCCGTCCTGCGGCGTGACGGTATACGTTGCTGAGCCGCCATTGTCCACACCCGTACGGGAGGCCGATACGGTACAGTTCTGTGTCTTACCGATGGTGACAGAATGATCGTAGGTCGTCAGCTTGGAGGCAGTGGCGGATACCTTGACCGGGGCATAAACATCATCCACATACAGGATGACATCGGCACCGCTTTGCTGCAGCTTGTAGTCTATGCCATCCACAGTGATCTCGTCCTCGTCCGCATCCACCGTGCGGCTGATGCCGTCCACGGAGAGCGTGATGCGGCTAAGGCGGTAGCTTGTCTCTGCCGAAATGGTAAAGCGCACATCCGTGCCTTTGGCAACCGTGCTGCCGCAATCCTTGTCAATGTCCACGCCCGTACCTTCCGAGGTGGTCATTGGGATATGATCCTCGTCCAGCTCGGAAACAAAGTACACCTGCATATCGGTTTGCATATCAGTCAGACGCAGCGTCACGCGGTCATCCTGCCGGCTGATGCGGTAAACCTTTCCGGCGAGCCAGATGCGTTCTTCGGAAACATAGCCGGTTGCGGACTGGGCGCCGTTCTCCAGCCGGATCTCGGTGATCTCATAGCCGCGCTCGGCATCTGCGATGATGTTCACATCGTTCCCATGCCGGACCTCGACACGGCTGCCGGCCGGATCGACGCCCTTATCGCCGCTGACGCGGACGACCAGCGGCTGCTCGCCCGGCTTGCCGTTGCTGAAAAAGTGGATGCCGAGGCTTTCTTCCACGGTCAGCGTCATCGTGACCTTACCGTCCGTCACAGCAAATGGGTAAGTTTTATCCCCGACCGAAACAGCCCCCTCCGCCAGATCAGCCGTGTTTGCCAGACCGGCATCGGTGCGCGTTACCTGCACGCGGGTGATTGCAGCGTCCCCGGATGGCGCTGCGGTAATCGTAACTGCCTTGCCGATGCCGTATGTCCCGCCGCCGCTGACGTCAATGCCGCTGTCCGCGGTCACGGCAACCTTGCAGGAAGCTGCTTCGGCAGTTGCGGACAGCGTAAGATCACCGGTGCAGTTGCCCGGCACAGTCACTGTAGCAGTGCGTCCCACATATTTCAGCGGCAGCACAATGCCGCCCACGGTAAGCTGCGTCGGCAGTTCCTCTGCCTTGATTGCTGCACTGGCTGATGCATCGCTATAAGAGGCGTTCAGGGCCGTGATGCGGTAGCCGTCCAGCGGTTCAAAGGACACGTCTTTTGCCACGCCGGTTTCCCACACGTTGATACCTACTTCACTGGACGTATAACCCGTTCCGCTCTGTACTTCAACGCGGTGCGTGCCACCCGCCGCGTATGACTGCGGCAACAGCGCGGCCGCCATCAGCCATAAAACCAGCAACAAAATGGGAAAGCGCAATTTCTTTGTCGTCATGTCTTCTCTCCTCTCTGTTCACAAAAATAGGCCGGTATGACAGGAAATCATACCGGCCTTTGCCGTTTATTCGGTTTCGCTTGCAATCAGGGCCGCAGCAGTCTGATCGAAGACTTCCGAGCCCTCGTCCGTCCGCACATCCACCAGCGCGCGCCACAGGCGGTCAACCCGGGCAACGCCATTGCCCAGATCGGTGTAGCAGACGAGCTGCTCCATACCGACCGCATCATTATCCAGCAGCAGATGCACGACGAATCGTTTTTCGCTCAGCTGCATCGGTTGGGTGTACTGGATGCGGTCAAATTCACTCGCATCCGCCCAGTGGTATAACTCACTTTCTGCCAGTTCTCGTACCGTGCCGTATTCGCCCAGCTGCACTGCCGAGCTGTTCAGCACCAGCTCCGTGCTGACCGATGTGAGCTGATCCGTGCCGGCAGTCGGCTCCTCGCCCGTATCAAGTGCATACAAGGCGGCCGAACCACCTGACGCGAGTTCCACGTCACGCCGTACCAGCGGCACTTCCAGTACCTCTTCTGTCTGGGCATCGTTCCATTCCTCCAAATTTGTCTGTTTCATCTGTACAAATGCTGTCGTGTCCGTGTCGGGCACCTCCATTTTAGGATTATCGTCCGCGCAGCCTGCCGGCAGAAGCAGCGCCCCTGCAAGACAGACGGCGATCAAGTCGCGGATTTTCATTCTAGCATACCTCCTAACGCATTTCCTGTCCGATCACGCAGAACCGATAGGCCGGTTCGTTCGCAATACAGGTGAGCATGGTGATCTGGTTGCCGGCAGTGGGGTTCAGCACATCGGTATCTGTCGCAAGGATGCGGCCGGCAAATGTCACCCGGTAAGTGCGCGTGCCAAGCGAGGTCTTGTAGGTGACCACATCGCCGACCTGCACATACTTGAGGTTTGCAAAATACGGCCACGAACCGCGGTTATGGCCACACAATGCAACATTGCCGTTCCAGACGCTTGTCCCGTCCACATGGCCGGCGCCTTTCTGCATGCTTTCATAGGTTGCGCCGGGATAGACATATGCAAAGATACCGCGATTGCCGATGGACACCGCACCGAAATGTCCGTTTGTGGTGACAAGCTGGCGCTGCTCGGTGTAGCCACCGCTCATGCCCTCCAGCCGATTGAATGACAACCCTTCCAGACCGTTCAGAGCTTCATCCGTTGCGATTTGCTTTTCCACCGCGCTGCCCCATGGGTCGATGTACGACCCGACCGGAATGATGGGCGAGCCGGTGCGCGGTGTGGTCTGGTCTGCATCAGTGTCCATGCTGTCCGACGGCACGACGATCGTGCTGCCGCCCGAATCGTCCTTACTGTCCAGATCGAGCGCGTGGTTACTGGACGTCGGGGTGTAAAAGTAGTTGTCATAGAGGTTTGCATCATAGTGATACTCGAGCGCCGAGGCCAGCGGCGGGCTGAGTGCCAGCAGACAGCAGGCCAATGCGCCGCTGATGGCGCGTTTATAGGTGTTTTTCATCGTGTTCATCTCCTTTTTGTAAAAGAATCCCCCGTCTTTGGGGGATAAACCACACGAAGCGGTTCTCTTGACAAAGACGGGGGGTATGTTATAATAATGATAAAGAAGGGCGCTGCATAGCGGTTGACCTTTAGGCTAACTTAATGGATAAGCTAACCGCTTGGTGCCAGCCGAGCGGTTAGCGCACTTTTATGAGGAAAATATGTAGCAACAAAATTGCCCATATCAAAATTCTTACGAACTTCTTCATAAAGCATCACTCCTTTCGCAAGGAGTGGCCAACCGCTGTTTTGCAGCGCCCGGACAATAAAATTGTCCACACAAATTATATCATACAAGATGTTTTCCGTCAATTTAAGCCGCCTTTGGGCGGCTTTTGTCATATCTGCACCTGAAATGCGTAATCACTGCCCACAAACGACTCCACCACATGGTGCTGGCCTTCGCCGCCGGTCTCGATGGCGATGTCCCGGCCAACCAGCCGTTTGGCGAGACGCCGACGCAGGATAACCGTGTATTCGGTTTCCTCATGCCCCTGCAGCGCGGACAGCCGCAGCTTGGGCGTTCGTACCCGCACATACTGTCGGCTCACCACGTCGTGGATGCGGCGCTCTTCGTTATAGACGTAAACACGGGCAATGTGCCAGCGGATATACCGCCAAATCATTAGCAGAATAAGCAAAACGGCAAGGCCCATCGCGATTGCGAGCTGGGATACCGTAATGTCCGGGTTCAGCCCCGGCAGCACCGGAATCTTACTGCCCGTATACGTCACAGTATAGATCACACTGCCAATACCGGTTTTAGCGGCCTCGCCCTTATATACCGCTGTTGCCTGATAGCCGTCTGCCACCTGTCGATTTGTATATGTCGTCTTGCTGTACGTCGCCGTGGCTGTCCACGAAGCAGGAACGTCCGAATCCTCCACGTTGGCGGTCTCAGACCAGCTCAGACCCGTCAGCGGCAAGGTCAGTCCGTCCGATTGCACACTTTTCGGCACAAGACTGCGGTCATTGTAGGCCAGCTGATAGGTTTTGGTAACCGTATGCGGGTGGCTGTCCGTGACCGTGCTGTACCCGGTTGCTTCCACCTTGATGCTCTGCACATCAAGCAGAAGCTCGCCGGTGTAACCGTCTTTGCTATACGCCCGTGTCGCCGGGAACTGATCGATCACATCCGCAAGCTCACTGGATGGTGCGTCTACCGTGACCGTTTCCTCCACCGGCAGTGTGTCCGTTGTCTCCTGATCGGATTTATCCATACGCTGATAGCGGTACCAGTAGCCGTCATGTGAAAACGGTTCCTCGCGCAGCAAGGCGGGATCGACCTCCGGCGACAGCTCGAACGTCTTGGTGAGTGTCGGCACGCCATTGATCTCAACCATCTCGGTGCTGATTGGTTCAAAACGGATTTGGTCGCCTTCGAGCAGTACTTGTTCGCTTTCCTGTGTAGCGCCCGCCGCACTGAAAAGCAGCGCGGCGAGCACAGGGGTAATGATCCACCGGATCTTTTTCCTGTTCAGCATATCTCAAGAATCCTTTCTATTAGAATCCAGTCTGCGGCAGCGTCGGCTTGGTGTAGGTGGGCGCACGGTAAATCTTGGTCACCCATGTGCTGGTGGAGTTGTCCCACTCGCCCTGATACGAGCCGCCGCAATCCGCGCGGTTGATGATGTTGTAGCCGCCCGACATATATGCCGGCACATAGACCAGCAGCGTTGCCTTCTCGGTCATCTTGAAGCCAGCCGGCACGGTGCCGAACTCAAAGCGAATGTCGGTCACATATTCGCCGGACGCCAGTTTGAGTGAGCCGCTGTCGATCTTGAAGGAATATCGGTTGGTCGAAAGCAGGTTGTCTGCTAGCGTCCGGTAATCATTCACGTTGGTTTTATAGGTGATCTTGTACCAGACACGGGCATTGTAGGTGCCGGTTGTGAGCGTGCCTGCACGGACGGCGTCGGTGGGAATGCGGTCATGCCAGAAGAAGTTGTCCAGCGGCACATTCGAGTTGTTTGCGATGTTCGTGAAATCATACCGCATATTCGAACCGGCATCTACCGTGTAGTTGCCGGTCTTTTCAATGCTGGTATTGATGTTTGCCGGGTCGTTGTACATTTCGATCTGTACCACGTCGCCCTCTACTTTGAGCTTGACCTCGACCTTCTCGCTGTTGATCTGATAGAACCGCGGCGCCTGTACCTCCTGCACATAGTAGCGGCCCAGCGGGATCGGGTTCGATGCGGCAATGCCGCGGGAATCCGACGTCATGGTGTCCACCACACGGCCGGTATCGGCATTGGTGATCTCAAACACCGCGCCCTCGAGCAGGCTGTCCTTCGGTTGGTTTGTCACCGGGTTATCCTGTGCGGACTTTTTGACCACCTGAATCTGACCAAGGATCGGGGTGTTTTCCACGACAAGCTCGGTCGTCTCACCGCGTCGGATTCGCAGCGTCCGCACGGTATCGTCCAGCACATAACCCTCGGCAGCAGCGATCTCCTCGACTTTAATCTTGATCTCACTCTTGCCGTCGGTCAGCAGATCGTCCAGTTCGATGTAGCCGTCCTGATCGGTACTATACTCGCCAAGCAGATTGTTGTGCTCGTCCTTGATGAGAAAACGCACGCCGTAAATGCCCTCACCGGTTACCGCGTCGATTTTCTTGATACGCACGCCGGCAAGTTTTTCGTTCTCAAAGGTCACAGTCGCGAGCTCGCCGGCCTTGACAATCACATTCTGCGGTTCCGGGTCAAGGCGGTATCCTTCCGGGCAGGAGACCTCGGTCACAACATAGACGCCGTCCTCCAGACCGGTCACGGTGGCAAGGCCGGAGAAATCCGTGGTGTAGGAGCCGACCATCTCACCGTTTGCCTTTTCCACTATGAACGTGCAGCCGTCCAGCGGCTGGTTTGTGCCCTTGATTACCTTGCGGATCTGCAGGCCGTAAGCACGCTTATTGGTGAACGTCATTTCGTAGTTGCCGCCCGCTTTGACCTCAATGGTCTTGGGCATGTCCTGCAAAATGTAGCCGTCCGGTGCTTTGATCTCGGTCACGATATAGCTGCCTTCCGGTAAACCGTCCAGCGTGATAACACCATTCGCATCAGTTTCGGCTTCCTTAACGAACTCACCATTAGACTTAGTGATCTTGAATACCGCATTTTTCAGCGGCTGACGGGTATCTTCGTCAATCTTCTTAATGGTGAAGCCGCCCTTTTTCGTATTGGTGAACGTGACTTCATAGGTCTGTCCTGCACGGATTTCCACGGTCTTGGGTGTCTCGTCGATTGCGTACCCATCCGGGGCTGATACCTCCGTGATTATAAATGTGCCAGTATCCAACTCCGGCAGATGGATTATACCGTCTGCATCAGTCGTGACGCTCTCGCGTACAACCGAGCCGTCTCCGCGCGTGATCTTGAATACAGCACCCTGCAGCGGCTTCTTTGTCTGGCTGTCGATCTTTTTGATCAGCAGACCGGGCTTTTTGGTGTTCTCCAGCGTCAGGGTATAGGTTTCACCCTCCTCCAGCGAAACAGGGTGCGGTGTATCGTCGATCAGGTAGCCGCCCGGAGCGGTGATTTCCGTTACAATGTAGTCTCCAGCTTCCAGCCCTTCAACGAACGCAGCACCGTCCTCGCCGGTGATAATATCCTCCTTGACCACATCACCATTTGCCTTGGTCAGCTTGAATACCGCATCTTTCAGCGGCTTGCGTGTCTCTGCGTCAATCTTCTGAATGAGCAGACCGGGCTTTTTGGTGTTCTCCACGGTAAGCTCGGTGTCCTTGACCGTCGTATGCTCGATCTCCAGCACTTCATCGTTCAGGATGTATTCTTTCAAAGTATTGACTTCCTGCACCTTGTAAGTGCCTGCGGGCGCATTTTTAATCTCAATGCGGCCATTTTCATCCGTGGTGTAATCGCCCAGCAGTACGCCATCCCGCCAGATTTTGAACTGTACGCCTGCCATCGGCTCTTTCGTCTCGCTGTCGATCTTTTTTACAATGAAAGATTTCTGCTCGACGTTGTCCAGCGTCAGCACCAGATCGCGGTCTGTCGTGTGTTCGCCCTCCAGCACGACTGTACTCAGTTCATATCCAGCCAACGTATGCCGTTCCACAAATTTGTATGTGCCGGGTTCCGCGTAGTCGATGGTGAACGTGCCGTCCGGGCCGGTCGTGAACATGCCGATGCTCTTGCCGTCCTTGAAGCCCTCAAATACAACACCCTGCATCGGTTTGCCGGTATCAAGGTCAATCTTCTTTACGATAATGTCCTTTTTGCGGGTATTGGGAATCGTGAAGAACGTCGGGTATTCACTGTTATTCTCAATCGTAAACGTCGTTTCATTGATGATGTACCGCGGATCAGTTACGACCTCCTTGGCCTGATAAGTACCCGGCTCTGCATACGGAAGCCAGATGCGGCCATTTTCATCCGTGGTGTAGTTGCCCAGCAGCTTACCATCTTTCCAGATCTCGAAGGTGACGCCTTGGATCGGCTCATGCGTTTCTTCGTCGATCTTGAAAATGCCAAAATGTTTTTTGACAGTATTCTGGAAAATCAGGGTTGGGATTTCAGCCTGATCCTTAATCAGCTCTACAGTCTGCTCCGGGGCATCCAGATTGTAGTGTTCTTTATCACCGTCTACCTCAACAACGCGGTATGTACCGGGCTGCAGGTTTTCGATCATGGCTTCGCCGTTCTCGTCTGTGGTAACAGAAGTGAGCTTGGCGTCATTGTAGTACACATCGAACTTCCAGCCCTGCAGGGGGACTTTGGTATCCTTGTCCTGCTTGATGATGCGGATGGACAGTTTCTTCGTGTTCGGGACGTTGACTTCGCGGATGATCTGCGTGGGGTCTGCGGACGGGTCAATGTAAACCTCATGCTCTACTTCGTCCTTTAAGTAGCCCTGCGGCGGTTCTACCTCAACCACCTGATAGAAGCCCTTGGGAAGATTGTAGACCTTGGCATAGCCGTTGACGTCGGTTTTGATCGTCTGCAGCACCTGACCGTCGCGGCGGATCTCAAAGGTCGCGCCCGCCAGCGGCTCCTTGCTGTCCTTGTCGTACTTGTAGATCTGAATACCGGGCAGCGGCGCATTCTTGAAAGTGAGCGTCACGTCACGGGTATTATCCCAGCTAAAAGTCTGAATGTCGGCACCATCCGTGGCGTAGCCCTCCGGCGCTGCGATTTCATACACTTCAAAAGAGCCGATAGGCAGGTCGCGGCCTTGGATCGTGAACTCGCCCAGCGCGTCCGTGGTGTAGGTGTTGACAAAATCGTTGTCAATGCCCTTAACCTCGAATTTTGCCCCCATCAGGTTGCGGCCGTCCGCCGAACTGACTTTATGCACCTTGAAAACGTGGTCATCGCTGTTGGACAATTTCACTTCAACCGTTTTGCCGCCTGTGGAGCCGGTGTTCACAACCTTGTCCGGCAGCAGGGTGTAGCCCTCCGGTGCTGCGGTTTCCTTGATGGTGACATCGGTGTTGAGAGGCAAATCCATAAATTTTGCTTCACCGTTGCCATCTGTTGTCTGCTCCTGTGTTTTAGGAGTACCGTCTTGCTGATAACTGATCTGGAATGTGCAGCCTGCCAACGGTGCGCCATTTTCATCAGTTTTCATAACTTTCAGCAGCGTGTACTCTATAAATATTTCCGTATTGAAACCAACACTTGCACTCACCTTCTGAACAGCAGGCTCCACCATGATAACCGGCTGTACACCCGAACTGGTTGTGCTGGCTGCGTACACGTTATAACGGTCTACATTCATGCTGGCGAAGAATTGGGTCTCCACCGGCGTTCTGGCTTCATCCATTTGCTCCGCTGTGGCCTTGGGGATGCAGAACAGGAATGTTTCGCCATAGGCCATATCATTTCCGTTTTTGTACAGGTCATTGTTCTTATCCACATGGGCCAGCGTAAGCCGCTGCGAGCCGCCGTCATCATAGCTCTTGTTGCCCTCGCTGTCCATGAGGAACGCGCCGGACGGCACATTGTCCGCACGGACAAAAATCTGCCCATACTCCCCATCGCCGCGCACAAAGGTCGCGCTTGCTGCCGCCATGGGCAGTACCATGTACTGCTGGCCGTCTATCTCCTTTTCCGCAAACGTACCGCCGGACACGATACTGCCGCCTACGTCAATCGTGCCGGTTTTTTGTGCAGCGGGGGTATATTCCGTATTACCGGGCGTGTAGTTGATGGTTGCGCCAATCCACGGAGCATGCCCTTTACCGTTTGGCCCCCATACGTTGTAGAACTCATTACCATACTCCAGCATTTTAATAGCGGCAAACAACGTCAGCGCTTCCGACGTGGAGCTGGCACTCAATGTCTTACCAGCAGCGCGATAACCGAGCGACGTGGAGCTGCCATAGCTTACGCCATAGCTGCTGTTTGCAGCAATCTGCGCATCGCCCAGCGCACACCAGATCGCGGCCTGCGATGCACTGAAATACATATCTGCCGTAAAGTTCTCTGCTGTGATAGGCGAACCAGCGAAGGAAATAAACTGATTGAGCGTCATGCGGGCGTCACTGCGTACCGCGACGCCATACACATGCATATCCGATACACGGCTGGTCACCGTGTATGGCATTCCCGATGTGCCGGGGTTGCCCTTACTGTGATCCGCGCAGTAGGCGCGAATTTCCGTGCCGTCTGATCCTGTGGTGTACATCGGCCAGACGTTACGCGGCGCGTCGTTTTGCTGGAACCAAGCCTTTTGCACGCCCTTATCCGCAATGTTGTATACTTCACCCACATTGATCTCTATGCTGGACGCCTCGTTATCTTCCTCTGCCAGCGGCATAATCCCGCCGTCCACCGCGCCGGAAAGCGGCGCGGTCGTAAGCAGAGTGAGAGCGGACAACAAGCCTGCGGTTGACCGTTTCAAAATGTCCTTTATCACTTTGCTCCTCCTTAATGTTGGAATAAAAAAGCCGCCTTCAAGGAAGAAGGCGGCGCACGTTGATAATTATTACAGTGTTTCATGATTAACGTAAAGAAAAGGACTGTCGAAATAAGACAGTCCTTTATATCAAATTTAGTTTACCAATTTCCACCGAAACTCTGAACCCAATACATCACTCCGTTAAATTCAAAGACTCCTACACCAATATCCGTATTTTCGGCATTTAGAATAGCATTGCGATGTCCCTCAGAATTCATCCAACCGGTTACCACTGCGTCTGGAGTCTTAGATCCTTTTGCACAATTTTCACCCGGTCTCAGCTTGTACGGATCAAGTCCTACCTCATAAAATACAGTAGACATTCCATCACCGTTTGGTCTGGTATGCGAAAACTTTTCCGTTATTTCTTCCGCACGGATAGCCGCAGCCTGCATAAGCTTATCATTTACTTTCAATGCAGGCAGTCCAGCCTTTGCACGCTCCTCATTTGTTAAGCGAATGACTTCCTGCGCATACGCTTCCAGCGTATTGGTGTCTACCGTTTCACCAGAGCCATTGTTCTCAGCATTTCCGGTATCGGATATATCTTCACCCAGCGCCTTGCGCAGCTCGTTCGCCCAGAACATGTTTACCGGGTTATCGTCGAACGAAACCGCGTCCACCGGCGCGCCTTTCATGGCATCCAGTGCAGCGATAACGTCCTCTACCGTGCCGTTCGCTTTGCCCGTGATGACTGGCGCATACTGCTTGGCGGTCGTGAGGTATTTGCTCTTATCCCAGTTGCATTTAATCATGGCCTGATTAAACTCTGCCATGGTTTTGTTCCACTTCGTGATGGCGCTGCCGCTGGCAGACGTTGTGCTTTCCGTGTACGGCACATCCGTGTCGATGCGGACGCTTGCCGTCGCATTGTCATAGCCCACACCAAAGTTCACCTGCTTGCCAATATCGCGCAGCTTCACATAGTTGTTGCCGTCGATCTGGTAGGCGGTCATGTTGACCTGTACGCCATCCACCGTGATGCGCTGGTCACTGACCTTAGCCACCGCGCCACTTGCCGCCATGTCCGAGATACCCTCGGTGCTGGGGGTGGTGCGCTCCGTACTGATCTCAACAGTCTGCGTCTCGCCGTTCCACTCCACGCCGAAGCCTACAAGCGTACCAATATCGCGCAGTTTGAAATAATTGTTGTCCGCAATATTGTAGCCCGTAGGATAGACGCGGGCGTCGTTAACGTATACCGCCTGACCTTTGTCACGGGTCGGAACAACAATAACACCGTCTACGGCGGTTGCTGTGCAAGCCATTGCTGCGATACAAAATAGTGATACAAAGATTCGTTTCATTTGGATCACTCACTTTCTTCTTTGTACCCTTACCATACCGCAACAAAAGTGCAATGTCAAACAATTCTTTCAAAGCGAAATGTTGTGAATTGGAAAAGGAGGACGCGATTGTACTTCGCGTCCTCTCAGTCTGTCGAAAAAGTCCAGCAAAAGCTGGGCTTTTTCGTTTGAGCGCGGTAAAATAGGAATAGGTGGTGAGAGCAATGCTGGAACGAGGAAAAATGGATCGGGATGT
>NZ_JBQKJR010000022.1:0-46323 GCF_052117165.1 Agathobaculum sp. LCP25S3_E8 | reverse complement strand
TACATGAACATGAAGCATCTGGAGGCGACCGTTGAGGATGCCTCCATTGCTGGCTGACTTCATTCATAACAGAGTCTGCGAACTAAAGTGCGAAAAATTCTTGACACGACCCACACTTTCTGTAACTGTATTATACCTATGATACGGTTTTACGTCAATATGGCGGTATAGCTGATGGCATAGAAAAACGCCTGACAGAATTGTTTATTCTGTCAGGCGTTATGGTGTTTCTCTAAATATTCAATTACATGCGCTACGGCATCGTGATCATTATCACGGACCCGAACTGCTGCATGCTGAAACATATCCGGTACAGCATTTGCCGGTACAAAGGAAATAGCCGCATTTTTCAGCATGGATAAGTCGTTATCGCTGTCTCCTACGGCATATATTTTGTTGCACGGCACGTTGCAATCCGCTGCGATTTGCATCATTGCTGCGCCTTTACTGACACCACGCTGCGTCACTTCGCAGAAAGTCGGCATCGTGCAAACAGCATGAAACGAATCCTCAAACTGCTTCAAAAACGTTCGAACAGGTTCCACTTGTGATGCCTGACCGGTAAAATTGATTTGGCACCAGCCAGCCGGATTCGGAAGCTCTGCAACACTTGCACAGTCATATGACAAATGCAGTACACGCATGTGATGCGCTGTTTCTGCACTCATGCGGCAAACCAAAATCCGATCCGGCAAAAACACCTCGCACCCAACCTGAGGAAAAGAGGTGAGCACTTGGTCAATCAATGTCGATGTTTGTTCTGGCATGCCGGCGCAATGCAAAACCCGATTCTGTGCATCCAAAATAAGCGATCCATTCAGTAAACTATACGGAGCATTCATTGGCAGTAAATCGATATAATCGGTTACAGCTGCATATGCGCGTCCGGTTGCAAGGGAAAACAAACCGCCTTCTGCGGTAAAATAGCGCAGTGCTTGCAGATTAGCGTCGGAAATCTGACGGTCGCTGTCCAGCAATGTGCCATCCATATCGCATGCAAGCATCGTGCCATCAAACTTATTCATGCCATTTTCTCCAGTTTTGCTAGGATTTCCGTAAAATAGGTTGGCAGTGGTGCGGAAAAGTGCATTGTTTGCTGCGTGGTGGGATGGCAAAGCGTCAACCGTGCAGCATGAAGGCATTGTCCGCCAATATCAGAAAAACGGTCTTTTTTTAAGCCGTAGATAGGATCGCCGATGATAGGATGCCCGATTGACGCCATATGCACACGAATTTGATGTGTACGCCCGGTTTCTAGTTGAAATGCCATATGGGTATAGCCGTGAAATCGTTTGAGTACAGTATAATGTGTAATAGCTTCTCGCCCGCCCTCTACGATGGCCATTTTCTTGCGGTCTGTCTTGTGGCGTGCAATCGGTTTGTCAATCGTGCCAGAATCCTCACGCGGGCTTCCTACTACAATAGCTTCATAACCACGAAAAGCAGTGTGTGCTGCAATCTGTGCTGCGAGACTCTGGTGGGCAGTATCATTTTTTGCAACCACCAAAAGACCGCTTGTATCCTTGTCAATGCGGTGCACAATACCGGGACGGTGCTCTCCATTGATGCCAGATAAACTGTCTCCACAGTGATGCATCAGTGCATTGACCAGCGTGCCCGACCAATTACCCGGAGCGGGATGGACGACCATACCGCGCGGTTTGTTGATGACAATGATATCCGTGTCTTCATAGATAACATCCAGTGGGATATTCTCCGGAACAATATCTGCTTCTCGTAATTCGGGTAAATGAACGGTAATGTTTTCTCCGCCGACCAGCTTGTAGTTCTTTTTCAGCGGCTGTTCATTGCAGAAAACTGCCTTTTCGAGAAGTAAATTCTGCGCGGCAGAACGGGTCAATCCTTCTATCTGGGTGGAGAGCCAAATGTCAATACGTGCACCTGCCTGTGTGTCAGGTACGCGCAGAACAATCTTATTCATGGTTGTCACGCTCCAGGGATTTGCTCTGAGAAGCATCTGCCTGTCCCTCATCCTTGTGCTGAAATAAGAAATAAATAATAAAAAGCACGGCGCCTACGCAGATAAAAATGTCAGCAACATTAAATACCGGAAAATGGATCAGTCGAAAATCAAACAGGTCAACCACAAACCCACGGATAACTCGGTCGATTGCGTTACCAATCGCACCAGCAGCAACCATTACCAGCGACCAACGTCCCAATGCATTCTGCATCCAGCCCTTATATAATGCCACACCAATGACAACTGAGATGACAACTGCCAGTGTTACAAAGATCCAACGGGAATCAAATTGCGCAAACATGCTGAACGCCGCACCACGATTTTCAATATAGGTTAGATGAAACACATTTTCAACTAAGGGGATGGTTCGTTGTGCCTTTAAACTGGTAAATGCCCAGTATTTCACTGCTTGATCGAGTGCGATCATCAGCACCGTCAAAACAATATACAGCATTTTACATACTCCTCATCGCTTAAAAAGGGGGAACAGAAACCATTCTGTTCCCCTTTCTTGTTGATCTGTTAACCTACAACCTTGGCACAACGTGCACACAAAGCAGGATGCTTTGCATCAGTGCCAACCGATTTAGATTGTTTCCAGCAGCGCAGGCACTTCTCTCCTGCCGCACGAGCAACCGCAATCGTCAAGCCAGGCAGATTCTCACTTGCCATGCCTTCTCCTGTACCTTCGCTCACCGAAAGTTCGGAGACAATGCAGAGATCTGCCAAATCTTGACCGCAGTTGTTCAAGAAAGCAGTCAGTTCTGCATTCGCATAAACGGTTACGCAGGCCTCCAGCGGTTTGCCGATCGTCTTTGCATTACGTGCGCCTTCCAGTGCCTTATTGACGTCATCACGGAAAGCGGTCAGTTTTGCCCACTTGTCGACATCCGCATCTGTAAACGACAAAGTGTTGTCCGCTGCAGGCATTTCGTTGTATGCTACGTTGCGCACATCATCCTCTGCAGTATGCGGCATAGATTGCCAAATTTCATCTGCTGTAAAGCAAAGAATCGGAGACAGCATACGCACCAGTGCACTGAGAATACGATACATCGCAGTCTGCGCAGAACGACGGCTCAGACCCTTGGTTTCATCGCAGTACAGACGGTCCTTGATAACATCCAGATAGAAATTGGACATATCAACAACACAGAAGTTATGAATCGCATGGAATACTGTATGGAACTCGTAAGAATCATAACCTTCGCGAACTTTTGCTACCAACTCATTGAGGCGCATCAAAGCCCACTTATCCAGCTCCGGTAGCTCAGTATAGGCAACCATATCCGTTTTGGGATCGAAATCAAACAGGTTGCCCAGAATATAACGTGCGGTGTTGCGGATCTTCAGATAATTCTGCGACAGATGCTTGAGCATGTCCTTGGAAATACGCATATCCTGACGGTAATCGGAAGACGCTACCCAGAGGCGCATGACATCCGCGCCATACTGGTTC
This sequence comes from Agathobaculum sp. LCP25S3_E8, assembly GCF_052117165.1. Taxonomy (NCBI): domain Bacteria; kingdom Bacillati; phylum Bacillota; class Clostridia; order Eubacteriales; family Butyricicoccaceae; genus Agathobaculum; species Agathobaculum sp. LCP25S3_E8. The sequence goes on along the minus strand of NZ_JBQKJR010000022.1, from coordinate 42,880 downwards.
AAAATATCATCCGGCGCAATACCATTGCCAAGCGACTTGGACATCTTCTGGCGCTCTTCATCCACAATCATACCATGCGTAATAACCGTTTTATACGGCGCCTTGCCCTGCGTGGCAATGGATGTCAGCATAGAGGACTGGAACCAGCCGCGATATTGATCGTTGCCCTCCAGATAGACGTCAACTGGCGTGGACTGATGTTCACGATTTTCAATGACTGCACGCCAAGAAGAACCGGAGTCGAACCAAACGTCCATAGTATCGGTTTCTTTATCAAAATCACCACAGCCGCACTCACATTTGATATCAGCTGGCAAAATCTCAGACGGCTCCAGATCAAACCAAGCGTTTGAACCCTTCTCGCGGAACAAATCGGCTACAATCTTAATGGTTTGCTCATTAACCAGCGGCTTGCCGCACTTCTTGCAAGTGAAAATCGGAATCGGAACGCCCCAGACACGCTGGCGGGAAATGCACCAGTCGGAACGCTCACGGATCATGGAGGTCATGCGCTCTTCGCCCCAGCCGGGGATCCACTGGATGCTTTCGCAAGCCCTGACAGCGTCATCCTTCAGTGCATCCACTGAGCAGAACCACTGCTCGGTGGTGCGGAAGATAATCGGATTTTTGCAACGCCAGCAGTGCGGATAGCTGTGCACGATCTCTTCGATCGCTAACAGTGCGCCCTCTGCTTTCAAATCCTCCAGAATGATCGGCGTGGTCTTTTCATAGTACATGTTCGCGTACTTGCCGGCTTCTGCCGTGGTCATGCCCTTACCGTCAACCGGAACAATAATCGGAATATCATATTTTTGGCAAACAATAAAGTCGTCTGCACCAAAGCCCGGCGCAGTATGGACACAGCCAGTACCAGCATCCAGCGTAACATGATCACCGCAGATGACAACACTCTCACGATCCATGATCGGATGTTTGGTGCGCATGAGTTCCAAATCCGAACCCTGCAGCGTGCCAAGGACTTCCCAAGAATCAATCTGAGCGGCCTGCATCACGGACTCTACCAATTCCTTAGCAAGCACATAAATATCGCCCGAAGGAACCTTGACCAGATCGTACTCATAAACCGGATTAACAGAAATGGCGAGGTTGCCCGGCAGCGTCCAGGTCGTCGTGGTCCAGATTACGAAGTAGACATTGTCTAAGCTGCCGGTAATCGAAGAAATTTTGCCGCCCTTATCATCGGTCACATGGAACTTGACATAAATCGAGGAGCACGGCTCGTCCTGATACTCAATTTCAGCTTCTGCAAGCGCAGTTTCATCATGCGGGCACCAGTAAACAGGCTTCATACCTTTGTAGATATAGCCCTTTTTCGCCATTTCGCCGAAGATCTCAATCTGAGTTGCTTCATAGTCATGTGTCAAAGTCAAATACGGGCGATCCCAGTCACCAATGACACCAAGGCGCTTAAACTGCGTCCGCTGTGTATTGACGTGGTCGTGCGCAAACTCTTCGCATTTGGAGCGAAACTCCGCAGTAGAAACCTTATCACGGTCCATTCCATAGGCTTTGATTGCCTGTCGCTCAATCGGCAGACCATGCGTATCCCATCCGGGAATATACGGCGCTTGATAGCCCATCATATTGCGGGAACGTACAATAAAATCTTTCAGAATTTTATTGAGTGCGTGCCCCATATGCAAATTACCATTTGCATACGGAGGACCATCGTGTAAAACGAAGAGTGGCTTGCCTTCGTTCTTTTTCATCAATTCGTGATACAGGTCATCTTTTTCCCAGTTTTCCAGAAAACCCGGTTCGCGCTTGGGCAGTCCCGCACGCATCGGAAAGTCGGTTTTTGGCAGATTGATCGTGTTATTGTAATCCTGCTGCATGGTGCAGTGTTCAGTCCTTTCGATTGTTACTTTACTTCCTTGGGGTCATAATCAGCGCCAAATTTTAATTCACCAAAGTCAAATTTGCGCGTAGCATCCTCTATGGGAGCATCTGCTTGCTCATTCTGCGGCGCCGGTTGAGCAGGTGCTTGTTGTTCTGCCGGCTGAGGTGCAGGTTGTACAGGTTCCTGCTGCTGACCAACTAGTTTTTCTGCCTTGGCAAGTTCTACCAGAGCCTTAGCCTGTGCCTGATAAGCAGCAGAAATGCGCGCGACAAATTCCAGTGTACTCTTTTTTGCGGTTTCAAGTTTTTGCTCTTCCAGTGTAATTTCATCGCGCGTGTTTTTGACTTTGCTTTCAGTCTCATCTTTTGCGGCAGTAACAATATCCTGTGCCTCTTGCTTGGCCTTATCGATAGTGTCCTGTGCAATCGTCTGTGCACTCATGAGTGCACGCCGCATGCCATCTTCTACACCGCGGTATTCCTCAATTTTATCGACTAGCACTTTCATTTTTGCTTTCAGCGCAGCGTTTTCCTTCTGCATCGCAGCGAATTCTTCCGCCACACGCTCCAGAAAGGTATCCACTGATTTCATATCATATCCGCCGAAAACCGCTTTCTCAAAGCCGATTTCCTGAATTTCCTGCACCGTCATATGTTATTCCTCCGTTTTTTTCTCCTGTTGTCTACGGGAAAATGGTCGGGCATCGCCCGACCACTGATTTCGCCGTATATTTCGACAGGCTTAGAGCATGTATAAAACTTGTTCCAATGCAATCAGAACAAGGAATGCCAGCAAAAACGCCATGTCAAATGGAATGCTTCGCAACGCATTGATACGGCTGAGCAAACTGCGGAACGGTTGAATGATCGGTTCTGTTACGAGACATAGCAATTCATATATCTGTGAACTGCTACCTTGTACAAACCAGCTCATGATAGCTCGTGCAAAAAACAGAAATTGCAAAATCCGCAGCAGACTGGCTACTATATATATTACAATTGTGTTCACGGCACCATAACCTTAAAAATACATACCACTGCTTTCTAGTTCATCAATCAAATCTCCCATAATATCTACATTATAGGGTGTGATAATGTATGTGCTGTTTGCAACCTTTTTGATTTTTCCTTCGTTAGCATACGCTACGCCGCTGAGAAAATCCACCAAGCGACGCGCAATATCTTTATTGGTTTGTTCCAGATTCAGTACGACTGTGCGCTTATCTTTTAAATGATCGGCAATTTCAGCTGCATTCTCGAAGCGATCCGGCTTGACCAACACCACAGCGAGCTGAGTTGTTGTGTTGATGTTTACCACTTTATTTCCACGGCGGGACGAAGATGCTTCCGTTGATGCACTATCATAAGACCGGTCATAGGATCTTTCATACGACCGCTCATATGACGGCGCACTACTTTTCACTGGCTCTTCATTGCGCTGGCGGGGCAGTTCCTCTTCGTATTCGTCCTCGACATCCTCGCCCTTAACCCAATCGATAAAGCCTTTGATCGAACCCATGCAAAGTTCCTCCTTATGTTTTATGGCGAAACGATCTGATACGGGCGCGCACCAAAAATCGCTGTGCCGATGCGAACCATGTTTGCACCGCACTCAATCGCCATTTCGAAATCATTCGTCATTCCCATAGACAAATAATCCATATTTACATTATCGTATTTTTTCGTCAAAATGTCAACAAATACTTGTTGCATTTCGTGAAAGTAGCTTGAATTTTTCGATATTTCATCCGCAATTGGAGGAATTGCCATTAAACCGCGGATATGCAGCGATTTTTTTTCACTTAATCTGGAAATTGCTTCATCCAGTTCTTCAATCAGCAAGCCGCTTTTTGCCGCTTCCCTTCCGATATTTACCTCCAAAAGGATATCTTGGCATATGCCATGCTTGGCCGCTTCCTTGGCAATGGCTTCTCCCAGATGGACAGAGCCAACCGATTGTATCAGTGAAACCTTGCCAATCAGATATTTCACCTTGTTGGTTTGGAGCGTACCAATAAACTGCAGATCCGCTCCATCATAGGCGTGCTGTTCGTATTTTTCCAGTAGTTCCTGTACACGGTTTTCGCCGCATACTTTGATACCGGCACCGATTGCCGCACGCACCCGCTCTGCGTCATTCATTTTAGATGCTGCAACCAGAATAATGTCCTCCGGTTTTTTCCCTGCACGTTGTGCTGCCTGTGCAATACGCTCCTGAACCGCTGCAATGCGGTCTTTCAGTTCTCTGCTTTCCTGAACCGTCATGTCTTCACCACCATATTGTTTTGCAAATTCTTTCCACTTATAATGATTTGATCCTGTGCCACCAGCATGTCGGAATTCGTTGCGCTTTGCTCAACGACATAGTAATCATCGGTTTCATAGAGCTTATTAATGATTTTGAACTTCTGGAAACTGCCGCTGAGAATAAATACGCCGTCTTCCTTCTGCGTCTTGCCATCGCTGGTAGTCGTTTCCTGCACATAAACAGCTTCCTTCGGTACCTTCAGGCCAGTATATGTAGCAATGATAATTTCTATCGGCTGCTGCCGCATGGAAACCATTTCGCTGTTGAATTCTGTACCTGCTAAAACGAGCAATGCAGTTTCGCTGGTGCGGTCTTTAATAACGGAATAAACGGAAACGGGTGTTTCCAGAGACGCTTGCGTGAAATTGACATGAAGACTTTGGCCAACTGAAAACCGGTCTGCATCTTCCTGAGAGATTTCTGCAACCAGATACCAAGTGAACCCTTGGATCATCTTTCCCCATGTCTGATCGCTGACGATGGGCTTTGTCTCAGTAAGCTCATGAAAACGATCTACCGTAATGTTTTCCAACTCATCCAAAGTAAGAATGCCTTCATAGCCATCTACGACTTCGGAAAAATAGCCGGTCGCAGGGGCTGTCAGCTGCGTCGTGTGCCCAGCTAACTGCGCATTTAAGCTATCCCGCTCCATAACCAGAGTATCTCGCTCTGCTGTAATGGCGGCCGTGTCTACGCTGTCCGCTTCACGGCGCAGTGCCAGTGTTCGCAGAGACTCGGCGGAGGAATGCAAGGCGGTGCCGGAACCGTTTTTTGTTTGTGATGCCATCTGTTGCAAGGATAAAATGATCATTTGATCCAGTTTTGAGGCATCTGCGCCGTCTGTTGCAGATTGCAATGCTGTATTCAGCAAATCAATTCTGTTTTCTAATGGATCGAGCTGCTGGCTCAACGCAAGAGCATCGTCATCGGAATAAACAATGGCAAGCGGCGCACTTTGTTGTACACGCTCACCGCTGTACACTATATGTTTGACTGATTTTCCTGTGCTGCCACTGACAGGGATTTCGTCACGGAAAAACCAGCCCTGTGCGGTGATGCTGTCATTCACGGTTACCTGGATGGCAGGTGTGGTTTCGATACCAATGGAAAAAGCACTAATTATCTTCTGCCCCAGATATATCAATATTACAGCTGCGACCAATAGAAAAATGATTCTACTATTAATGCCGTTTCGTGTGTGTATTTGTTTTTTTCCTGTTTGTTGCTGCATAAGGAACCTCGTATAGTATCATTCCGTCGCACGCTCCTCTCTTGGTGCATGCAGATCAACACGATTCTGCGGGATCAGCGTAGAAATGGCATGTTTATAGATCATCTGCTGTTTTCCATCGCTGTCCAATATCACAACAAAGTTATCAAATCCACGGACTGTTCCGCGCATCTGAAATCCATTTGTCAAAAAAACAGTGGTATTGATTCCTTGCTGGCGCAGTGCGCACAGCATCCGATCCTGCAGATTAATTTCGTTTCGCACAATGACTCCTCCAATATTTTACAATTTATGGTATCATTGTACACTTTGATTTTGCAGATATTCTGTCGCTTCCTGTAAGATGTCTGAGAAGTCCTCATCTCTATTATAATAAATCCAATGGATACTGTCATCCCTTTTTAGCCATGTTAACTGTCTTTTTGCATAATTTCGACTGTGCTGTTTGAGTAATTGCACACAAGAATCCAGAGTATCCCTGCCTTCCAGAAAGGTCAGCAGTTCTTTGTAGCCGATAGCCTGGGCAGCGGTCCCGGTGAGGGCACCTTTTGCAAGCAGATCTTGCGTTTCTTGTAACAATCCGTCGGAAAGCATTTGATCGACACGCTTATCAATTCTGTCGTATAAAGTTTGGCGGTCTGTCGGGCATACACCGATTTTTACAGCGCTGTATTTGGGGGCTGGTCGTTTATGCCGGCGATTGAACTCGCCTATCGTTAAACCGGTTTGCTCATATACTTCCAGTGCGCGAATCACTCTTTTGAGGTTATTAGGATGTAATCGTTGTGCGCTTTCCGGATCAACCGCTGCCAGAAGCGCATGTACGGCCAAATTGCCCTGTGCATCCGCCATATCCTGATATTTTTGCCGCACGGTTAAATCTGTTTCATCACCGGAAAAAATACTGCATTCAATCAGTGCATCCATATACAGACCGGTTCCGCCAACTACAATTGGTGTCATACCGCGTGACAAAACATCCTGCGCGGCCGCATCAGCCAATTCAACATATCGTGCAACAGAAAACGGTTCATCAGGTTCACAGATATCCAGAAGATGATGAGGAATTCCCTGTCGCTCGTTTGTAGTCGGTTTCGCAGTACCAATATTCATACCGCGATAGATCTGCATGGAATCTGCCGAGATAATTTCCGTATGCAGTTGTTTTGCCAATGCAACCGATAGGGCGGTTTTTCCGCTGGCTGTTGGTCCGCAAATACAGATCAAACGATTTTGCATTCTGTACTCCTCATTATTGATTTACTCGCTTGAACATTTTATCCAATTCGTATTTTGTCAACCGAACGGTTGTCGGCCTACCATGCGGGCAGGACTGTACATCCCCATCTGCCAGCACACGATCACACAAATCCTGTAATTCTGTCAACGTGGAGGCCTTCCCTGCTTTGATGGCGGCTTTGCATGCAACCGTATGAATGAGGTCATCCAATCGGTCAGGAATCGCTGTGCGGCTGTTCATCAGCTTTTCTGCTAACTCACCGATTGCGTCAGATATATCCGCGTTGTCCAGATATGCCGGCACGCTGCGCACTGCAAAGCTGTTTTCGCCAAAGCCGTCGATCGAAAATCCGGCCTGATGGATTTCCTCTATTCCGGCTTGGACAGCGGCTGCTTCCTCGGCGGTCAGCTCTACAATAACCGGTGTCAGCAGTTCCTGCTGCGGGATTTCGGTTTCCTGACGCAGTTTATTAAATAACAGGCGTTCATGTGCTGCGTGCTTATCAATTATAATTAGGCCATCCTGATCTTCCGCGATAAGGTATGTCTGAAAACATTCTCCAATTACACGCGCACCGCTGTCAAGCGGTTCCAATGTTGGCGCGGGATGAGATTCTGTGACGGCTTCCCGCTTTACACCGATATTGGGTGTCGATTGCGCGACATCGACTTTCTTTGGTTCGGATGGTGGTGCATCAAAAGAATGGTAGGATATTGTTTCGCTACGGTCTTCTTGTATAATTCGTGGCGCCGAAAGATAGGTGCCGGACAAAGACGGTTTTTTCGCTCGCGGTGGAACGGCGACAAAGAAATCCTCCAATTCAGGTGTATCGAGTTTTTTCCCGGTTGCAGAAATCGATGTCTCTGGTTTGGAGACCGCAAAACGCTGCTGCTGGTAAACCGGAATTGCCTCTTTGGGCTTTTCTATAACCGTTTGCTTTTCCTGATGTGTAAAATTTGGTATATTGTCATTTGCTGCAATGGCGTTTTTGCAGGCGGCATAAACTGCCTCAAACACCGGTTTCTCCTGAGAAAATTTAACCTCGGTTTTTGCAGGATGCACATTGACATCTACCGCAGCAAGAGGCAACTCTAAAAATACTGCGCCGGAAGGATACTTGCCGGTGATCATTGCATTTCGGTATGCTTCCTCGAGCGCCGCTTGCATCAACCTGCTTTTGACATACCGACCATTGACAAAAAAATGCTGCATGGAGCGATTGGGTCTGCCGACATGTGGTTTAACAATATATCCGTAAACTGTCATTCCATTCCGTTCGGATTGAGGCACTTCGATCATATTAGCTGTCATCTCTTTGCCGAATACCGCAAATACCGGCGCCATTAGTTTACCCTTTCCGTCAGTAGAAAACACCTGTTTTCCGTCACGAATCAGACAAAAAGCAATCTCAGGGTGAGAAAGTGCGGCATGCTGCACAACCCCGAGGATATATCCCGCTTCGGTAAAATCTTTTTTTAAGAATTTCATACGAGCCGGGGTATTGTAAAATAAGTCTCGCACAACGATGGTTGTACCCTCCGGACAACCGGCTTCTTCCTGTGTTTGTATTTCACCAGCTTCCAGATGTAAATGTATCCCTGCAATCGCGCCTTTCTGCCGAGTGAACAAATCAATGCGCGTTACCGAGGAAATGGCAGCCAGTGCCTCGCCGCGAAAGCCCAGCGTACCGATGGCCATCAAATCTTCCTCTGTGCGGAGTTTACTGGTCGCATGACGGCGAAATGCGATGGGTGCGTCTTCTTCTGACATGCCGCATCCATTATCTGCGATGCGAAGATAGCTGATGCCGCCGTTTTCAATTTCTACGGTGATTCGCGTGGAACCGGCGTCAATCGCATTTTCGATCAATTCTTTTGCAACCGAAGCCGGTCGTTCAACGACCTCGCCAGCCGCAATTAAATCTGCAAGATGGGAAGAAAGTTCGTGGATAATTGCCATTAAGATTTCCTTTCCGGGTGAAATCACGTATAATACGCATAACCGTAATGGGGACATTTGGGACAATCAAAATCGTGTTGATGGCCGCAGCGCGGACAAGTTATTTGCAGCAGATTATTTTCTTTTTCCACCGCGCCGAAAAGTTCAATTTTGCCGCAGGTCGGGCAGATCCAGATGTGCACATCCAGACTGCCAGCCAAAAGATTTGGTAAATCTCCGAGCAGCCAACTGGTCTATCCCAATTGGATTGTCTCTTTCCCTGCGTCTTTCATTTCCGCTCCACAACGAAGATATTTGAAGGTCTCCGTGTCATTTGTCGCTCCTATTACAGCAGTTTTTTCAGTTCATACAAGGCATTCAGTGCTTCGATTGGTGTCATGGTATCCACCTGCAGTGCGCGCAGTCGTTGTGCTACTGCATTATCTGCCAATGTCTCCATGGTAACCTGCGGTCCGTCATCCTCCGCTACTTCGTGCAGTTCTGGCTTAGGCAAGGTTGATTCCAAATCGGCCAGTACTGCCTTTGCTCGTTTAATTACCGCATTGGGAATACCAGCCAGTTTAGCAACCTCGATACCATAACTATCATCTGCGCCGCCACGCACGATCTTACGTAGGAATGTGATGTCGTCACCGCGCTTTTTTACCGCGATATTGTAGTTTTTCACACCCCTGATCATGTCTTCTAATACGGTAAGCTCATGATAGTGGGTCGCAAATAATGCCCGAGCGCCCACTTTGCGTTTGTCGGCCACGTACTCAATCACTGCACGGGCAATTGACATGCCATCATAGGTGGAAGTGCCACGTCCAATCTCGTCTAAAATGAGCAGGCTGGACTTTGTCGCATGCTTTAAAATATCTGCAACCTCACTCATTTCAACCATAAAAGTGGATTGTCCGCTCGCCAGATCATCGGAAGCGCCTACACGGGTAAATACTCGGTCAGCCACGCCGATATGCGCAGAAGACGCCGGAACAAACGAACCAATCTGCGCCATGATGGTGATGAGTGCTACCTGCCGCATGTAAGTCGATTTACCTGCCATATTCGGGCCGGTGATAATTGCTACGCGGTTTTCACCGCCATCTAATATCGTGTCGTTGGGAATAAACAGACTGTCCGCCAGCATCTTTTCGACGACCGGATGGCGGCCGTCGTGAATTTCAATGCGGTCGGAAAAATCGACAACCGGGCAAGTATAGTTATTATCACAGGCGACCTCGGCCAGCGCGCACAGTACGTCGAGCGCAGCGACGGCCTGTGCGGTTTTCTGTACGCGATGTACCTGCTCTGCAATCTGGTCACGCACAGATACAAATACGTCATATTCCAGAGAGGTTAAGCGTTCCTGTGCCCCCAATACCGTGCTTTCCAGCTGTTTGAGTTCTTCCGTGATGTATCGCTCACCATTGGCGAGCGTCTGTTTTCGGATATAATAATCCGGAACTGCATCAATATTGGATTTGCTAACCTCGATATAATATCCAAATACGCGATTATAACCGATTTTCAGCTTGCTGATGCCGGTTTTTTCGCGTTCAGTTTGTTCAATGGCAGCGATTTTTCCTTTTCCGCCGGATGCCAAATCGCGCAGATAGTCAATTTCCTCATTGTAACCGGACCGAATCAGCCCGCCTTCACGCAGCAAGATGGGTGGTTCATCCACAATCGCCAGCTCTACCAGCGCATGAATATCCTCCAGCAAGTCCATATTGTTGGTAATCTCACGCAGCATCGGCTGAGAAAATTGTGCCGCCTGCGTCCGGATTTCCGGCAGACAAGCAATTGCAGAAGAAAGCGCACGTAAGTCACGGCAGTTGGCTGTGCCATAGGTGATGCGTCCAATCAGACGTTCAATATCAAACACTTTTTTGAGGGCATCAGACAGTGCAGAGCGAGTAATCACATCATCGCATAACGCACTGATCGCCTGCTGGCGTCGCACAATATGTAATGGATTATACAGAGGCTTTTCCAGCCATTGACGAATCAGACGGGAACCCATGGCGGTTTTTGTCCGGTCAAGTACCCAAAGGAGCGTTCCTCTTTTCTCCTTGGTTCGCATGGTTTCACACAATTCCAAGTTACGGCGTGCGATCAGATCCAACTCCATGTACTGGCCCTGATGATACACCTGTAAATGGTTGAGCGCGGCAAGGCTGGCCTGCTGCGTCTGTTCCAGATAGGAAAGCAGTCCGCCCAGACACTGAATGGTTTGCGGCAAATCTGTAAGACCGGCGGCGTCAAAATCTTCTATATGAAAATGAGAACGAATGTGTTCCGCCGCCCGCTGAGTATCAAAACTCTCCTCCGGCATCGGTTCAACCAATGCTTCCAATCGCTCTTTTAAAAAAGTCAGAAATGCGTCTGCGGATGATGCAGCGCCGCCAACCAGAACCTCTCTAGGGCCAAATCTGCCAAGCTCACTGGCAATATCCTGCCAGTTATCCGACCCGGTGGCCCAGACCTCGCCAGTGGTGATATCGGCAAAACATGCGCCGATGCCGCCTTGTTCCGCATAAACGCAGCCGAGAAAGTTATTGCGCTCCTCTTCCAGCATCGAAGCCTCTACTACTGTGCCGGGTGTGACGCGGCGAACGATTTCTCGCTTGACCAGCCCTTTGGCAAGTTTGGGGTCCTCTACCTGCTCACAGATAGCAATTTTATATCCTTTTCGTACCAGTTTTGCGATGTAGCCTTCCGCGCTATGATATGGTACGCCACACATGGGCGCGCGTTCTTCCTGACCGCAATCACGGCCGGTTAGCGTGAGTTCCAGTTCGCGGGAAACAAGTTTGGCGTCATCAAAAAACATCTCGTAGAAATCGCCCAAACGATAAAACAGAATGTAATCCTTGTTTTTGTTTTTAATTTCAAAATACTGTTTCATCATGGGCGTGAGTTCTGCCATTTTTTCGACCTCTTTCTATATTTTTCGTGCAAACAGGCAGCGCAGACTGGTCTTGTCAATTTCAGCCTCAATAAACGATCCGATTTCAATATCTGCACCTCGTACGCATACCAACAGATTTCCCTCGGTACGTGCTGTAAAAGGATAATCCGGTCCTTTGGCTGTGCCGTCTACCAACAGACGCACTGTTTTGCCCTGATAAGCTGCTTGACGCTCAGCCACAATGGCGTCCTGTGCTTTAAGCAAGCGTTCAAAACGTTGCTGCTTTTCCTGTGGTGTAGCATTGTCTTCGTAAGATGCCGCGGGTGTCCCGCTGCGTGGAGAATACAGGAAAGTAAACAGTAGGTCAAAGCGCACATCTTCGACCAGCTGGAGCGTCTGTTCGAAATCCTCCTCTGTTTCGCCTGGAAAGCCAACAATAATATCGCTCGATAACGTGATATCCGGCATTTTTGCCCGCGCATCAGCGATCAAAGCACGGTACTCATCCGCTGTATATCGACGATTCATGCGGCGCAGAATTTCATCACTGCCGGACTGAAATGGCAAATGCAGCTGTTTAGCCACTTTCTCGCACTGCGCCATTGCGTCAAACAGACGGGGCGACGCGTCCTTCGGATGGCTGGTCATGAACCGCAGCCAGAAATCACCCGGTACAGCGTTCAGACGCCGCAAAAGGTCGGCGAAGTCGATATCCAGCCCGAGATCTTTGCCGTAAGAGTTAACATTTTGACCGAGCAGAGTAATTTCCTTATACCCTGCCGCCACAAGATCTCGGAGCTCCTTTTCGATTTCCTCCGGACGGCGGGAGCGCTCACGTCCACGCACATAGGGCACAATGCAATAGGTGCAGAAGTTGTTGCAGCCATACATGATGGACAGCCAAGCCTTCGGCCCCTGTGCGCGCAGTACCGGCAGTCCTTCCGCAATATCATCCTCACCACCAATATCAAAGACACGCTTTTTCTCGGTGAGGACACGATATAATAGCGACGGGAAGCGCCAAAGCGCATGCGTGCCGAACAGCAAGCTGACTTGAGGATAGCTTTTCTTGATTTTTTCGACATTTTTCTCTTGCTGTGCCATGCAGCCGCACAGCGCAATTACTACATCGGGGCGCTGTTTTTTGAGGTGGCTGAGCGCACCGATATTGCCAAATGCACGGTCCTCTGCATGCTCACGCACAGCACAAGTATTATACAGGATAAAATCGGCATCCTCGGGCCGGTCGGTCATACAATATCCCATTTCGTGCAGCATGCCGCGGATGCGTTCGGTATCCGCTTCATTCTGCTGACAGCCGAACGTATGCGTATAGGCGCGCAGCTGCTTGCCGCGGGTCAGCGCAGAAACCGCGTCGATATAGGTGAACTGATTTTTGAGTTGTTCTTCAGAAACAGTAACGGGTGATGGCATTGTTTGCCTCCTCTTATCGGAATGGGATACCGTCCGCTGTAAATACATTCAGACGGTGATACGCGCAGAACGGAATTTCAAACTGCGGCAGATATTGACGGATAGCACGGGTCAGATATTCTGGACTCATGTTGTTGTTACCGGCAGCAGTGGTCACAACAGCAACGACTTCTCCATCTGCTTCGGATAGTGTCAAATCACGCATCAGTTCCTTCATGTTGACGGTCTTTTCTCCGCGTTTGCTGCGCTTGACAATCTCGACCTTTTGCCGACCGAAAAGCTCGCGCACTGCGGGCAGAAACCCGGAAGGAATGCCGTCTTCGAAGGCCCAGGTGATACGATATTGCGACCATGCAATCGCACCAACTTTCATGCCACCATCCTCAAGCGGATAAATTTCAATCGCACGCAAGCCCTCTGGAAATACGTCATTGAGCGCTTCCACAGCATTTTCCGGTACAGCATCTGCGATGATATTAAAATCGAGAAATTCACATTCGCCTGAGTACCCAGTTGAAAGCGGCAATGCCACCGACACATAGGCATGCTGATTAAACCCTTCTGTAAACCAGAGAGGCATCTGGCAGCGGGCCATCGCACGCTGCATCGTGTGCATCAGGTCAAGGTGGGAGATATACTTGGCTCTCCCCTCCTTGGCAAATTTCATCCGTGCTTTAAACATGGCATTTACCTCCTTCCAGCAGCGCGTTTGCGCCGCAGCCTGCACACTGTTGCATGCAGTCGGGTGTAATAGCCGCTTCACGCGAACGCTCCCATTCGCGTTTCAAGTGCTCTTTGCGCGTACCACAGCCGATATGGTCCCATGGGAATACCTCATCCATTGGGCGCTGCCGCGATGCATAGAACGCGGGGTCAAGGCCACAGTCAGCAAAGGCTTGCATCCACTTGTCATAGTCAAAACACTGATCCCAGCCATCCATCTTGCAGCCGCGCTGCCATGCCAGATAAATGGCTGCACCCTGCCGACGATCGCCGCGGGCGATCACGCCTTCCAGCACCGAGGTCTTGGCATCATGCCAGTTATACGTTACATTGCGCGTACGCATGATCTCCTTCATGTGTGCCTGCTTTTCGACAAACTGTTCGAGCGTATCCTGTGCGTCCCACTGGAATGGGGTCTGGGGTTTAGGCACAAAGCACGATGCAGATGCCGTAATACGAACGCCGCGTACCCGGTTGTTTGTATTCATGCGCCAGCAATACGCAACCTTTTTGCAGATTTCTGAAATGCCGTCCAAGTCTTCGGTTGTTTCGGTCGGCAAACCGATCATGAAATACAGTTTTACATTATTCCAGCCGCCTTGAAACGCGATTTCGCATGCGTGTAAAACATCCTCCTCGCGGATGTTTTTGTTGATGACATCGCGCAGGCGCTGTGTACCTGCTTCACATGCGAAAGTCAGACCGCTTTTGCGTGTTTTCTGCACGCGCTGCATCAGTTCGGCGCTGAAGCTGTCTGCGCGCAAGCTGGGCAGGGATAGACTGATATGCCGCGGCTCACAGTAGTCCAGCATGCACTCGGTTAAACCGGACAGGTCGCCATAATCGCTGGTAGACAGCGAAGAAAGTGAGATTTCTTCATAACCAGAGTTCTTGAGAACCGCCTCTGCCTGCCGCAGCAGCGTTTCCTTGGACTTGGTACGGAGCGGACGGTAAGTGTGTCCCGCCTGACAGAAGCGGCAGCCGCGTGGACAGCCGCGAAACAGTTCGATCATTGCACGGTCGAATACAATATCGGTGGACGGGACAACAAAGGATTCTGGATAATACATGGTATCCAAATCCTGGACGATACGCTTTTGAACCATGGCAGGCGCGCCGTTGGTAGGCGTGATGCAGTCAATTGTGCCATCCTCGTGATAGCTAACTTCATACAGCGACGGCACATACATACCGTCAATCTGCGCAGCAGCAATCAGAAATTGCTGCTTGCTCCAGTTCTCACGCTTGGCCTTGCGATACAAATCGGTAAACTCAAGCATGATCTCCTCGCCGTCACCGATCATGAACAGATCGACAAAGTCAACCAGCGGCTCCGGATTATACGCGCAAGGACCGCCGCAGGCCACGATATGCTTAAGGTCTGTACGATCTTTCGCCAGCACCGGTACGCCGCCAAGATCAAGCATGTTGAGAATATTGGTAAACGATAGTTCATATTGCAAAGTAAATGCAATAATATCAAATTCATAAAGCGGATCGCCGCTCTCTAAACCATACAATGGAATACCCGCGGCACGCATTTCAGCCTCCATATCGATCCATGGTGCGCATACGCGCTCACACCAAATCCCTTTTTGGTCGTTTAGCAAACCATACAGAATGCGGGAACCAAGATGTGACATAGCAACCTCATAGGTATCCGGGAAACAGAAGGCGAAGCGCAAATCAATCTCTGCTTTATCTTTTGTCACTGATCCCCATTCGCCGCCCACATAGCGTGCGGGCTTTTGCACGCGGGACAGGATAGCTTCCATTTTCTTATGCAAGTCGTTTTCCTCCAAAACAATATACAAATTAATTATAGCATAAAACAGGTAAAAAGGCCATACCGACTTGCGTCGGCATGGCCCCTTTTTCACTTTACTTAATGCCTAATATACGGGCAGCATTTAAAACGGTTAGTACTGCGAGCAACACATCCGCCGCTACAGCCTGCCACATATACGCTACGCCCACCAATGTCAACAATGCCAACAAAATTTTCACTAGAATTACAATTACCATGTTTTGTAGCGCAATGTTGTGCGTTCTCCGGCAAATACGAAGCGTGTCACTAAGTCTTGTCAAATCATTGCTCATTACCAGAACATTGGTTGCCGAAGCTGATTGCTGGGAACCGGCAACACCCATCGCAATACCGACATCAGCCATTTTGAGTTCCTCAATATCGTTAACCCCATCACCGACATAGGCCGCTGTACCGTCCGTTGGGATGGTTCGCATAAGAAATTCCATTTTGGAGGCTTTTTCTTCCGGCTGCAATCCGAAGTGTGTGGTATCAATTCCGATGGCCTCGGCAGCCTGATGAGTGGGCAGTTCTGTATCACCCGTCAAGATGACCGTGCGAAGTACACCTTGATTTTTGAGTTCTTTAATCGCATCGGCCGCTTCTGGGCGAACAGTGTCCTCCAGTACGATTGCACCGGCATATTCCCCTTCGTATGCAATATAGACCACTGTGCCCGGAATATCCGGCACACCCTTTACGCCGCGGGAAACCATCAGTCTGCGATTGCCGGCCAGAAGATTGCGGTTGCCAATTCGTGCCCGCACACCACGACCCGGGAATTCCTCAAATTCGCTGATTTTCTGCGGAACGCTGGGATAAGCAGCTACAACAGCACGCGCAACCGGATGCTGCGAAAACTGTTCCGCAGCCGCCGCCAATGCCAAACAGCTTTCCTGATTAAAGTCTTGTGTGCTATGGATTTCCTTTACTCGCAGATTTCCTTCCGTCAAGGTGCCGGTTTTATCAAACACAACCATGCGCAGCTCAGCCATCTTTTCAATCGCTTCACTGCCTTTTACATGAACCCCCTTTTGCATCAATCTGCCGCTGCCGCACAAGAAACAAAGCGGAACCGAAATAGACAGCGCGGTAGGACAACAGACTACCAAAATGGTCAACGCACGGTAAATCCAATTTGCCATGGACGTACCGGAATTAAAGAGTGGCGGAATGATAGACAACAGTACCGCCAAGACAATGATGATCGGAATGATTCGTGCAGCGCCATGCGCTACACTGTCTTCGAGCGCTGCCTTTCGCTCCTTCCCCTCTTCCTGTACGCGCATGATTTGATTGAAGGCGCAATCATCAAAACGGGCCACGGCCCGCAGGAGCAAAAGAGAACCGGTATATAAACTGCCAGCCAATACCTTCGTGTTTTTAGAAATCTGCACCGGTTCGTTGTCACCAGTCAGCACGGTATCGTCTACGGTGCCTTCTCCGCGCAATACAATGCCGTCAATCGGTATACGTTCGCCCGAACGAACTAGTACAAAGTCGCCGATTTTTATTTCATTGGGAGAGACCTGTCGTTCTTCCCCCTGCATATTCACTACCGACGCATGATCCGGAATAAAACCTGTTTGTTTTGTAAGGGATTTGTGCGTTGAGGCCAAAACCAAGTCACTTGCAATTTTGCCTACGCCATGCAGAATCAATACTATGCTTGCTTCAGGCCGATTACCCAGAAGAAATGCACCCAGCGATGCAATAAAAATCAGTAGATATTCATCAAAATACTTGCCATGGGTAAAGTTATGCGCTACTTTTACAACAATCGGCAGTACCGTAATGAGATATGCAATAAGATAGAAGATGAATCCGACACCTGTCTGCCGGAGAAATACGCCAAAGATCAAAAAGATAGCAGCAATTGCCAAGCGTATCAGGGTGAACCGCATATCCATCGGCGTCATCGCCTGATATGGAATTTCCGCTCCGGATGCACCGCGCTTGGCGCTTTCGCGACGAAGGCGCGTCTGTTCTCGGCGCCGCATTCGTGCATGATATTGCGCGCGCTCCATAAGCGTCATTCCTTCTGTATCGCTGGCACCATTCGGGGAAACCGTCAATGCAGTTTCTGTAACGGGCTTAATTGTAGTATTTTCTTCTGCGTCGCCCTCTTCGTACTCACTTGCTTCAAATTCAGTTTCTTGCTCCGTACTGATAGGCTCATCGGCGGGCTCGGGTGCAGCTGCCTCCTCGATTATCTCAGTCTGACTGGGTGTCTGTTCTTCTGCATGATTATCCGAATTCATTTCCGCATCCAATACCGGCTGCTCCACTAACTGGTCGGTACTAGCAGAACCAGGCTGTTGTACCACCTGTTCAGAGCTTTGCAATCCTCCTTCCAGCCCGGCCAAAAGGTCGTTTAATAGTTCAGTAGGAGAAAGTGGCTCCTGCTCTTTACTATGGGACGAAGTATTTTCAATGTCCGACTCCGGCAAGGCATCATTTTGATCGAGACGCTCTTCTGATTGACCTGCAAGACGGTTTTTCTTGTCACTCATTCATCTATCCCTCCTGCACATGTGCGATACCTTGAGCCAAAATCACTTGGATATGGTCATCACAAAGCGCATAATACACGGTTTTTCCGTTTTTCCTGCTTTTCACAAGACGTGCTTGTTTTAAAAAACGAAGTTGATGGGAGATTGCAGATTGGCTCATTCCTAATAGAGAAGCAATGTCGCAGACACACAGTTCTTCTGTCACCAGCGCAGTCAAAATGCGCAGACGAGTTTTGTCAGAAAAAGCCTTAAAAAAATCCGAAGCAGCGGAAGTAATTTCCTCGCTGGGCATGGCAATGCGTGCATGTGTAACAGCATCCGTATGAATGACATGTTCTTCGCAGCATTCGGCCTCTTCATTCAGACGCATGACAGCCAACCAGCTCCCTCCCGCAAAACGCAATTTTCTATTAAATAATAGTATCATCGAAATCCTTTCCTGTCAAGAATTCCTCAAAACGCATCGTCATAAGAGAGAAATGAATGCTAAGGCCAGTGGAGGAAGTTGCTAAAAACGAACTTTAGCGACGCAAGGGTAAATCCAATTGACAGCTTTATACCATTTCCTGTATGATGAATAGACAGGGGAAAATATGGCGATTTTGACGTATCTGCCAAAAGAAAGGTGAAAAGGTGAACGCGATGAAAAGTAGGCTTTGTGCGGCTGCTTTGATGTTTGCGCTTTTGACAGGCACCTGTGCTGGTGCGTGGAATGAAGGTCAGAACATTTACATGAGCGATTGGGCGACGAGCGAAGTACAGGCAGCTTATGATAACGGTGCCATATCTGCAGCGTTCGATCTGGGTACAGACTATACCCGCCCTATCACTCGCGGAGAGCTTGCACGGCTAACGGTCGATCTTGTTGCGTATGAGCAGCAGCTTTCCATTACCGATTTGACTGCAAAGCTTGGCATCGCCTTGCAGTCAGTACCGCTCACGCCAGCGCAATCCGAAGGCGAATCAGCTGAGTTGAATTCCTCATCCGACACATCTAATGACTACACGTCGAACGATCCAACAAATGAAGTTACAGATTCAACCAATCAGTCTACGGATGATACGCAGTTCCCAGCTACAGGACTGACAGAATCAAAATTGGATTCCTTAGATGAATCGGTAAATACTGGCACGGATAGTGGCCTTGAAAGCGTCTTAGATGATGCCGCGGATTCGGAGCCATTGAATGATGATTCCTCGAACAAAGCGGAGCATGCCGGTGATGTGAGTGAAGAATCAGATATTCCGACAGACAATACAGATGCATCTGTAGAAGGTGTTGATGAAGCAACAGGAACCGAAACCACTCCGATTGAACCAACCTTAGAAGAGGCCGAGGATGAGATAACTCCATGGGGCGACCCTCTTGACGGTGGGTTACCTTATGTTGTCTCCGGAAGTTTTAGCGATACACAGAGCGTATATGTTGAGATTGCTGCACGTCTTGGCATTGTCAACGGTTCAAACGGCGTATTCCGGCCAAACGAGCCTGTGTCGCGCGCAGAGGCGGCTGCAATGATGCAGCGGTGTATGAACACGCTTGGTTTTTCCGAAGCCAACCGTCAACCTCAGCAGTTCTCCGATAATTATCTAATTCCCCGCTGGGCCGTTCAGGCGGTCAAATATATTTCCGGTCGTACGGATGAAACTGGACAGCCTATCATGGGTGGCTCTAGCGGAAAGTTTTCTCCGCTCGATACCTATACAGTTGAACAGGCAATTCTGTCACTGCGGCGTATGCAGTCTTCGTTGGCTGTCGCTGAAGTGGCGGATGGCTGGCGTGAGGCGCCCGGCTATGATAACGTACAGTTAGCGCTTACCTTTGGCGGGGATTGTACGCTTGGTCGTGGTCACAATTTCTCGTACAATGGTTCATTCGATGAGATGTATGACCGAAAAGGAGCATCGTACTTTTTCTCTGGTATTTCGGAGTTTTTTAATGATGATTTGACTATGGTCAACTTTGAGGGCACGTTAACAACTTCTACCTCCTATGCTAACAAAACTTTTGTGTTCAAGGGTCGTCCGGAATATGCAAAGGTGCTTGACGAAGGAAGTATCGATGTAGTTTCAGTGGCAAACAATCATGCAATGGATTACCTGCAGCGCGGCTTCGACGACACCGTTCGATATCTTTCTCCCTATGTAGCAGTATCCGGATATGCACGTATGCCAATTGTGACAGTAAAAGGCGTACGTATCGGTTTTGCGTCCAACGTTGGTTGGTCGTTTGACAATGCGCAGAAAAACTTTATTGACAATGCAATCCGTGATTTGCGGCAGCGAGGCGCAGAACTGATTGTGTTTAACTATCACTGGGGGATTGAAAAGTCGTATCACAGTGATGCGACACAACGGGCTATTCGGCACTACTGTATTGATCGGGGTGCCGATCTGGTGATCGGGCACCATCCACACGTTGTACAGGAGGTAGAGGTTTATAAGGGGAAACCGATTGCCTATTCTTTGGGTAATCTGGTTTTTGGCGGTAACAATAATCCTTCGGATAAAAATTGTCTGATTTTTCGCCAAAATTATACCTTTGATTTGAATACCCGCAGAGTCACCGCTTCTTCTCATCAGGCGATTCCTTATAAAATTTCCTCTGTATCGTGGAGAAATGACTATCGACCAACCAAAGCGTGATCCGCACGAAAAGGATGAATTTTATGAAACGCTTTCCCTATTTACCGCAAAGACTGTTTGTACTACTCATCGGTGTGGCGGTAACTGAATTTGGCAGCCAGCTTTTTGTCGCTCTCAATGTGGGGGCAGACCCATTTATGATTCTGGTTCAGGGAATCTCCCGACAAATAGGTCTGAGTTATGGGCAAGCCAGCACCGTACTTATGCTAATTTGCCTAATCGGTATCTTCTTGTTTGACAGACGATATATATATCCAGGCACTCTGTTTTGCATTTTCTGCCTTGGACCACTGGTGGATTTTTATGCCTTTCTGTTTGGACGTGTACTGCCGCAGAACCGCCCCCTTCCCCTTACCATTCTGCTGATTGCAGTTGGCTGCATCATTGTTTCTATTGGAATCGGTATTTCTGTTCGTTCGGAGGCTGGAGCCTGTGCCAATGATTTAGTGCCGGTGATTGTCCATGATCATTTACCTTTTCTTCAGCTTCGCTGGACACGCATGATATGGGATTTTGGCTGCATTCTGGTTGGCTTTGTACTAGGTGGCAAGTTGGGGATTGGCACTATTATTGCGCTGACATTATATGGACCGGGATTGCAGTTTTTTCTGCCGGTTGCCAATCGATTGGCCCGTATTGTTGGTCTGTCGCAAAGCAATATGGAATGACAAAAGGCACGTCGGTTTTCCGGCGTGCCTTTCTCTCTTGTATAATTTATTTCATGCTGCCCTTGGTACCCCAGTTGGCAAATTCACTGTATGTCAAATAAATACTATCTTCCGACAGTCCAGTCGTTTGCTGCACTGCTGCAAAAGCTGCCACGGTAAATGCCTTTTGATTTGCAAACTCAGTTGAACCGTAGCAGCGGACATCTAAAAAAGCAAGCTCACGTTTTTCGCCCGCGAAATACATTGCATGTCCGTCTGCAATATCCACCATCAGAGCTTTTTCCGTTTTTCCCGGAATCACACTGATTTTTTCTCCCAAAGCAGACTTAAGTGCATCTTTTTGCGTATCTGATAATTTTTTAGATGTGGAAATTCCGATATATGGCATGCTTTACACCTCATTTTCTAACATTTTCTTTATTATAGCATGACGATTACCACTGCACAAGATGGACAATTTATAAACGCTTTGTTAATTTTGCTCAAAAACGGTGCACAATTGTCTGCTTGTGTGGTATGATATTAGCAGTGATTTCTAATTGCCGAACGGATGTGTGCTTATGAATATCAAGTGTACGCAAAATATTTATAAAAGCGCCAACGGTGTATCTAATGTCACATACTACATTCTGGTGCCGGAAGAAACGGAAGTGCGCGGCATTGTGCAGCTTTCGCATGGCATGTGTGAGTATTTTTCCCGTTACACTGCGTTCGCCAAATATCTGTGCAGTCTTGGCTTCATTGTTTGTGGTAACGACCATATCGGACATGGCGCCTCAGTGGCCCGTGCATCTGAGCTTGGCTTTTTTGCCACACGCGACGGATGGAAGTATTTGGTGCAGGACGTCGAGCAGTTGACCGATCTGATGCAGCAGCGTTATCCGGCACTTCCCTATTTTCTGCTTGGGCATTCCATGGGCTCTTTAATTGCGCGGCTTTATTTGACCGAATACGGTGACAAACTGGCTGGCTGCATCCTGATTGGCACCGCCGGTCCAACCGCTGCGGCGGTCAGTGCCGCACATTTAGCTGATTCGATTGCTCGTTCCCGTGGTATGACATATCGCAGTGGTTTCTTGTCTTCACTGACGTTCAAAGGATATAATCGTAAAATCAAGCACCCGCATACGGTATTTGATTGGCTCAGTCGGGATGAAAATGTAGTATCGCTCTACCAATCGGATGAAAAGTGTAATTTTATCTTCACAGCAACCGGCTTTCGCGATCTGTACACATTGCTTGCTAAAGCCAATTCCACTCATACTTTCCGTCGTACACCGCGTGATTTGCCGTTGCTGTTCCTATCCGGTGACAAGGATCCCGTAGGAAAATATGGAGAAGGCGTTCGTCGTGTCGTCAATCTTTATCGTGGTGCCGGAGTCAAAAACATTGAAGTAATCTTTTATAAGAATGCACGGCATGAAGTGCTTAATGAGCTTGGACGGTTGGATGCATTCGGGGATATCTCCCGCTGGCTGGAAAATCAACTCACGACGCAGGCAGAAGCGGAAGAACGAGCGGTTAATTAAAGTTTATATGAAGAAATGCGCTGCATTCGCAGCGCGTTTTTTATCCGTTTATCAGTTGCAAGATTTCACTCGGATGCGCCAGCCGTACGTCTGCAGTCAGTTTTTCTGGTTCATGACAACCCCAAAGCGCTAAACCGCTTTTGATGCCGGCCGCACGTGCACATTGCATATCATATGCACTGTCTCCGATAAAAATCGCCTGCTCTGCACTGCCTCCCATACGTTTGAGACATTCAAACAACTCATCCGGCGCGGGCTTGGGGGCCGCCACATCGTCAGAGCAGATAACAGCATCAAAAAACTCACTCAGGCCAAGCGGCTTGACTCCATAGGTATATTGCGAACGATTGCGCGAAGTTGCAATTCCCAGCCTGTTTCCACTCTCTTTCAATGTACGCAGCGTATCTGCAATTCCCTCATAAACCTTGACCCGTTCCAAATGACGGTAGGCTTCTTCCTCCCAGCTATGCATTACGGCATCAAATTGCTCTTCCGGCACGCCGCAGTAGGCGAGCCCCTGCCAACCGGTCATACCAAATGCAGTTTGTATCTGCTCAGGCGATGGAGTGTAGCCGTGCTCGTGCAACGCCTGTCCAAGCGCAGGCAGATACACAGGTGCAGAATCAATCAGCGTACCGTCGATATCAAATATTACGAAATTCATTTTTATCCTCCAAAGAATACACACAAAAGCGGGCGGCAGAAACCGTCCGCTCTTATTTTATTTTTTATTTTGTCCACTGTGCTTTGGACACACCTTCGGCAAATACTTTGTGAAAATCGCGAACATTGGCTGCAATATCACCACCAAATACAGCAGAGCCGGCAACAATTACGTCTGCGCCCGCTGCAACAATATCCGCTGTGTTGGTAAGCTTGGCACCGCCGTCAATTTCCAGTTCACAGTTGTAGCCGTTCTTCTGGATTTCTGCGCGTACTGCACGGATTTTATCCATGCACCCCGGAATAAAGCCCTGACCGCCGAAGCCGGGTTCCACTGTCATAATCAGCACCATATCACAATACGGCAACAGCGGGAAGAGCACTTCCGCCGGCGTTTTTGGCTTAATAACGCATGCGGCTTTCACACCTGCTGCGCGAATCTTTTTAAGCTGCTCGAGCGTATCGCCGTTCGATTCGTAATGCACGGTGATGATATCCGAACCAGCCTTAATAAAATCATCCAAATATTGATCCGGATCGGAAATCATTAGATGTACGTCAAGCACGCTATCCGTTGCCTTCCGAAGCGATTTGACAACCGGTGCTCCAATCGTAATGTTAGGAACGAAATGTCCGTCCATCACATCCACATGCACATATTCTGCGCCCGCGTCAGTCGCGATTTTAATATCACGCGCCAAATTAGCAAAATCCGCCGAAAGAATAGACGGTGACAGTTTGATTTCCATGCTTGTTCCTCCTGTGACCGCGCAGCCGCGCACGGCATATTTTGATGATAAGCGGGCTTTGCGCGGCCATGCGCCGCCGCCGGCTTTTCGAATACAGGGAGCGGCAGCATCTGTGCCGCTCCCCTTTTGTTTCCATTATACCGCATTTTTTCGCTTTTTCAATCTTTTTTCCGATCATACACCGTGTGTCTTCTTGCCCTCATGGCAGAATGATAAAACTTTCTTATTGTTTTTCTATCAATTGAGATATTTGTCAGGACTCAATCGTTTATCGCATGAATGGGACAATTGTCAGGAATGGAATACCTGATGGCCCACGCAAAGAATATACAGAGAATCTCTCGAATCCCCTGATATTTTGTCGCCCTCACCGATTGATTTATGTACATAAAACAGGTAAAATAAAAATATCTTTTATCTGATGAAGGAGAGGACACGATACATGAGCGTCAATCGTTGTTATTCCGAAAAAAAAACTGGCTTTGACGTCGAAGCACGCAGCCTGTTTTCCAGTCTGCACGATCTACTCGAAGTCAAAAGTCTGACCCATGTGCGGTATCTTTGCCGCTATGATACCGAGGGTCTGGCCCCTGAAGCCTATGAAAAGGCCAAGGGCATCGTCTTTTCCGAGCCGATGGCGGACGTGTGCTATGACGAAGACTTTCCTCGTCCGTCAGGCGCTCACACCGTGCTCGCAGTTGAGCCGCTGCCCGGCCAGTTTGACCAGCGCGCGGACTCCTGCGCACAGTGCATTCAGCTGTTAACCGGCGGTGAGCGCCCGACGGTCGCAGCAGCAAAGATTTATGTGCTGGAGGGCGAATTGTCGGATGCCGACATGGACAAGATTCGCGGCTATTTGATTAACCCGGTAGAGGCACGCGAGGCATCCATGGACAAGCCCGCCACCCTTAAAGTTGAATATGCTATCCCGACAACGGTTGCATCGGTCACCGGCTTTATCCATATGGACGAGACTGCGCTGAATGACCTGCTGACAGGCATGGGGCTTGCCATGGATTTGGACGACTTGAAATTCCTGCAGACATACTTCCGCGATGAGGAAAAGCGTGACCCGACTATCACCGAGGTGCGCATGGTGGACACCTATTGGTCGGATCACTGCCGTCATACCACCTTTCTGACCGAGATTGACGGCACCAAGATTGATGATCCGATGGTACAGGATGCGTTTGATCGTTACCTTGCGGCGCGTGTCGAGGTCTACGGTGAGGAAAAGGCATCGAAACGACCTGTGACGCTCATGGATATTGCAACCGCCGGTGCAAAGGTACTCAAAAAACGCGGTTATCTGAAGAATATCGATGAATCCGAGGAAATTAACGCTTGCTCAATCAAGGTCAAGGCACTGATTAACGGCCATTATGAAGATTGGCTGCTCATGTTTAAGAATGAAACGCATAACCATCCGACCGAAATTGAGCCGTTCGGCGGTGCGGCGACCTGCCTTGGCGGCGCGATCCGCGATCCACTCTCTGGTCGCAGCTATGTGTATCAGGCGATGCGTGTGACCGGCGCAGGAGATCCGACCGTTCCGCTGTCCGAGACACTCGAGCATAAGCTGCCGCAGCGCAAACTGTGCCAGACTGCTGCAGCGGGCTATTCGTCCTATGGCAATCAGATTGGTCTGGCTACCGGTCTGGTGCATGAGATCTATCACCCGGGTTATGTCGCCAAGCGCATGGAGATTGGCGCGGTTGTCGGCGCTGCGCCGCTGGAGAACGTCATCCGTGAAGTACCTGAACCCGGTGACATCGTTATTTTACTTGGTGGTAAGACCGGACGCGATGGATGCGGCGGCGCCACCGGTTCTTCCAAAAAACACACCGAGGCTTCGCTAGAAACCTGTGGTGCGGAGGTTCAGAAGGGCAATCCGCCCGAAGAACGCAAGATCCAGCGTCTGTTCCGTGACGGTAACGTCACCCGTATGATCCGTCGCTGCAACGACTTCGGCGCGGGCGGCGTGTCGGTCGCTATCGGCGAGTTGGCCGACGGACTTGACATCAACCTAGATGCAGTTCCCAAGAAGTATGATGGTCTGGACGGTACCGAGCTTGCCATCTCCGAGTCGCAAGAGCGTATGGCAGTTGTTGTGCGCGCAAAGGATGCGGATGCGTTTATTGCTGCCGCCGCCAAAGAGAATATTGAAGCGGTTGTTGTGGCGACGGTCACAAATAAGAACCGCCTGTGCATGACGTGGAACGGCAACACGATTGTGGACGTTTCGCGTGATTTCCTCAATACCAACGGTTGTGCAAAGCATGTCACGGCAGAAGTTGCTTCCCTGTTCGCGCCATCCATCACTTGTGCGCCGGAAGGCAAAAACGAGAAGGAAAAGATTCTGAATCACGCTTCTACACTTGGTATCTGCCTGGAGCGCGGTCTGGTCGAGCGGTTTGACGGATCGATCGGCGCAAACTCGGTGTTCATGCCGTTCGGCGGCAAATACCAACTGACCCCGACACAGGTCATGGCGGCAACTATGCCCGCACAGAATGGTCAGTGCGAGACGGCTTCCGTCATGGCGTTTGGCTTTGACCCCTACTATACAGAGCAGAATCCGTTCCTCGGCGCGTCGGCCGCGGTCATTGAATCGGTGGCAAAACTGGTTGCAGCGGGCTGCGACTTTGAGACTGCGTACCTTACCTTCCAGGAATATTTTGAACGTCTGGGCAAGGATCCCAAGCGCTTCGGCAAGCCGCTTTCTGCTTTGCTGGGCGCATATACCGCGCAGGAGGAACTTTGTCTTGGCGCGATTGGCGGCAAGGACTCGATGAGCGGATCGTTTGACGATATGGATGTCCCGCCAACGCTGGTTTCTTTCGCTATTGCCCCGCAGGATGCGTCCCGCTTGATTTCTCCTGAGTTCAAAGCACCGGATCATCCGGTCTACTTCTTTGACGCTCCGTACTTTCAGGACGGATCGGCCGATTACCAGACCATGAAGCATGTCTGGAACGAGGTTGCAAACCTCATTGCATCCGGTAAGGCTGTGTCTGCATGGGCACTGTCTGTCGGTGGTATTGCTGAGGGCGTGTGCAAGATGGCGCTTGGCAATAAGATTGGCTTTGAATTTGACGACTCCTTCCCGAACGAAGCACTATACCTTAAGAACTTTGGCGGCATCTTGATCGAAGCGGCAGAAGAACTGCCTGCTTACTGGCTGGTCGGTCGTACAACCGAAGACGAAACAATCACCGTCGCGGGCGAGTCTGTAACGCTGGACGAGTTGACGGATGCTTTTGAAAATCGTTTGGAAAGTGTTTTCCCGACCAAGGCTTCAGCTTCGGACGAACATTTGACCACGGTTTCTTATACTGAGCGCAGCACCAAGACACCTGCAATCAAGTCGGCAAAGCCCCTGGCTGTCATTCCGGTGTTCCCGGGCACCAACTGCGAATATGACACTGCTCGCGCAGTGGAAAACGCGGGTGGCGCGGCGGAAATCATCGTCGTGCGCAATTATTCTGCTGATGCTTTGGCACAAAGCGCGGAGCAGCTTGAAAACGCCATTCGAAAAGCCCAGATGGTTATTGTGCCGGGCGGTTTCTCGGGTGGTGACGAGCCGGACGGATCGGGCAAGTTCATTGCCTCGTTCCTGCGCGGCCCCGGCATTAAAAATGCCATTCATGAGCTGCTTCAGAAGCGTGATGGCCTGATGCTCGGCATCTGTAATGGCTTCCAGGCGCTTATTAAGCTGGGCCTTGTGCCCTATGGTGAGATCCGTGACGAGATGACCGGCAATGACCCGACGTTGACTTTCAATCTTATCGGCCGCCATCAGAGCCGCTATGTTACCACTCGCGTTGCGTCGGTTAAGTCTCCGTGGCTGTCTTCCTGCAATGTTGGTGACCTGCATTCGATTGCCATCTCCCATGGTGAGGGCCGCTTTGTCGCTCCGCAGCACGTGATTGACGATTTGGCGAAGAACGGACAGATTGCCTTCCAGTACACTGATCTTGCAGGTAATCCGTCCATGGATATTGATTGGAATCCGAATGGTTCAATGTGCGCCATTGAAGGCATCACTTCTCCCGACGGTCGTGTCCTTGGCAAGATGGGCCATACCGAGCGTTACAGCCCGTTTGTCGGCCGGAATATCTATGGAGAAAAGTATCAGCCAATCTTCGAGAACGGCGTGAAGTATTTCAGATAAGTACACCTGATCCAAACAAAGCGGTGGCACATACTGTGCCGCCGCTTGTTGCTGTCTCCCCTTCCCATCTACCTACTCTACGCAGCGTAGGTTGTCCCACGGTAAAAGTCATGGTATTCTGCTGTATGAGAGGAGAAAAACGAATATGAATCATTATGTTACAGGCGCGGTTATTAAACGACTGCGCGAAGCAAAGCATCTGACACAGGCGCAGCTGGCCGAAAAGCTATGCGTCAGCGATAAGGCAGTTTCCAAATGGGAAACGGGCAAGGGCTTTCCGGATGTATCCCTGATCGAATCGTTGGCAAGCGTGCTGCAGGTTTCCTTGCCCGAACTGCTGAGCGGCGAACAGGTCATCAATACCAATCGCGCAGCCAATCTGCTACGATCAAAGTTCTATGTCTGTCCTATCTGCGGCAACGTGCTGCACAGTACCGGACCGGCCGTGATTTCCTGCTGCGGCATCACGCTGCCCCCGCTCGAAGCCGAAGAACCGGACGAAACACACGCTGTTCAGTGCGAGGTAATTGAACACGAGCATTATATTACTATTGACCATCCGATGACCAAGAGCCACTACATTTCCTTTATCGCATGTGTCACCGGAGATCGATTCGACATGGTTAAACTCTATCCAGAGGGTAACGCACAGGCTCGTTTTTTTATCCGCGGCCACGGAATGTTGTACTGGTATTGTAACCGTCACGGCCTTTTCTGTCAGCGTATTTGAGTTTGTTTGGTCAGTGCTCGACAAAGATCGGTTTTTATGGTATTATAAGGATACAAAAACCGTTTACGCTTTTGTTTTCTGCCGCAACTTGCGCGGCGGCGGCTTACTGACAAAAACCAAGGCGCCCTACGGGGCGCTTTCTTTTTCGGAAAGGAACGAACGTTATGACCCCCTATGAACATAAGGTGCAATACTACGAAACCGATGGTATGGGTATCGTCCATCATTCCAATTACATCCGATGGTTTGAAGAAGCCCGTGTCGAATTACTCGAGCAGCTTGGATATGGCTATGACCGCATTGAAGCGGAGGGATTCGGCAGCCCTGTGCTGGAGGTGCACTGCAAGTATAAAACTATGGCACGATTTGGTGATACGGTGCTGATTTACGCACAAATCACGGAATATAACGGTGTTCGTATGGCGCTGCACTATGAGATTCGAGATGCACAAACCAATGCGCTGCGCTGTGAAGGCGAAAGCAGGCATTGTTTCATGGGGCGTGACAATCGCCCAGTATCACTCAAACGTAGTTGGCCCGCGCTGGACAGGGTTTTTGCCGCGCAGCTTGAAGCGCAAAACATAGTCAGTAATGGTGAAGCCTGATAGTTTGCCTGCATACAACTACAGCTTTTCAAACGGCAAGCAAATATTGTTTGAATCAAACGGTCAGCGACATAAGTTGCTGACCGCTTTTTGGTGGTATTCTCATTGCTTCTTCAAAGATTGAGTTACACATCATTGGTAAACCGCATTCCTTTTCTCTTTCGCACAGCCGTTCAGCGTGTTGCATAGGATGGGACAAAGGAGGAATTTGTTATGAACCAATCGGCGACCCTTGCGGTTGTCGGCGGCGATATCCGGCAGGCATATCTTGCCGGACTGCTGTGTGCGGATGGGCACACAGTACGCACCTTTGCGCTGGAGCGCCATCCAATCGAGGGGTGCGCCGCTGTTAGTGACCCTCGAAGTTGTTTTGCTGATGTCCAGGCAGTGATTCTGCCGCTTCCTGTGCAGCATGGAAATTCACAGCTCAATGCTCCGCTGTCCAATACGCCATATCCGCTCATCGATGTGCTGGATGCGATTCCCGCGGATACCATCACATTGGCTGGCTCTGTGCCGTTTTGGGTGCATGCTCGTGCCGTACAGAATAACCTGCATTTGATTGACTACTTAGCGCGTGATGAACTTGCCATACGCAATGCAGTTCCAACCTGTGAAGGTGCATTGCAACTGGCCATGGAACAGACTGCGCATACCATTCAACAATCACGGTGTCTGGTGATTGGGTACGGCCGTATCGGTGCATTGCTAGCACATAAATTGCATGCGCTCGATGCGCAGGTAACAGTATCCGCGCGATCGCCGCGCGATTTTGCACGCATCGAAACACAAGGGATGCGGACGTTGGATACCCGTCAGCTTACCGGTAAGCTTGCCGAATTTGATATTATCTTTAACACAGTTCCTGCACCGGTGCTTGGAGCGGCGGAATTGGCTGGGCTTACCCCTTCCTGTCTGGTGATTGATCTGGCTTCTATGCCCGGCGGTATTGCACCGGAAGCGAAATTGCCCTCCGGGTGTTGCATCCTGCATGCGCTATCTTTGCCGGGGAAAGTCGCGCCGCTCACTGCAGCACATGCCATTTACGATACGGTTTGTAATATTTTTCATGAGGAGGGTATTCTATGACCCCGCCAATTCGCATCGGCTTTGCATTAACCGGTTCTTTCTGCACCTTTTCTGCCGTTCTGCCTATTGTCGAAACCCTTGTATCACGTGGATGTGAAGTTACGCCTATCTTATCTGCGCATGCTGCAACATTGGATACCCGTTTTGGAACGGCTGATATGTGGCGCAGCCGCCTGTGTGAAGCAACCGGGCGTGAAGTCATTGACAGTATCCCTGCTGCAGAACCCATTGGTCCGAAGAAGTTGTTTGATGTTTTGGTGGTTGCTCCCTGCACCGGCAACACACTGGCAAAACTCGCGCATGGCGTGACGGATACTTCAGTCACAATGGCAGTCAAAAGTCATCTGCGAGGAGAAAAGCCGGTTGTATTGGCGGTTTCCACAAATGATGCGTTATCCGGCAGTGCGGCGAATCTGGGTACCTTGCTCAACCGTAAACATTACTATTTCGTTCCCATGCGGCAGGATGCGCCATTCGCTAAACCGCGCTCTCTGGTAGCGGATATGGGACGCATACCGGAAACCATCGGATCAGCGCTTGAAGGCAGACAGTTGCAGCCTATCCTGCTGTGTCCGGGTGAACACTGAGTAAATAGGCAGGAAACTGCATCCGCGTCCTTGCATTCTGGCAGATGGATACAACAAACAGATACCCCCTGTATAGGTCCTGAGCTGCTCCTATACAGGGGGTTCGCTTTAATTTGTTCTTATTGCGAAGGTTGTTCCAAATTTGCATTACTGCCGGTTGCAAACGTGATGGCACGAGCGCAGTTAGTAATTTCTGCCCGCTGTGTTGCACCGCCGAATTCACCATCCAGCGTCCATGGCACGGCTTCATCTGCATCAAATGAAATCTGCGCGGTGCGGAAGTAAACAAACCGTGTTGATTCGGTGTTGTGCGTCAGCAGATCATTTACCAGCCATTGCAGCTCCATCGGATTTTCTACCGGATAAACTAGCAGCACCTCATGCAAGCCGTCATCCAGCGCCACACCATCCGGCGTAATAGCTTTAAAACCGCCAACCGAAACCGAATTGGAAACCATGCCGAAGATGAAGTCATCCTCCAGCGTCATTTCTGCGCTGTTTATGCGGATATGATGCTGTTTGATGTTGGTTAATGCTTTCACGCCTTCCAGAATATAGGCCGCGCGGCCAAAGATATTCTTGGATTGTTGCGGCGTTGCATAGGACACCTCAGTAAACACGCCGAACGCTGCAATATAGTTGAAATATCTGTCGTTGAACCGCCCTATATCGAGCGCCTGCAAATTATTTCCGGCAGCAACTGCCGCTGCTTCTGCCGGCACCTTGGAAATACCTAAACTGAGTGCAAAATCATTGGTTGTGCCGGCGGGGATATAACCAAGCGGCGGGCGAATTTCGGACTCCATCAAGCCCGTGACCACTTCGTTGAGCGTACCGTCGCCGCCCGCACATACGATGCGGTCAAATTCCCCAGCACGCTCACGAACCACGCGAGTCGCATCCTGCGCGCCCTGTGTTACATATAACGTCACTTCATAGCCAGCTTGTTGGAACGCATTGACGCAGCCGATAATCTTTCCGCTCATTGCGCCCCGTCCGGCATGAGGATTTAAAATCCATAGCATCTTTTTCACCGGGCGCGCCTCCTCATCTTCAAAATTCAATCTTAAGTTAAGAAATCAAATCGCAAACCGCATTTGCGTAGGCAACCGGATCCTCCACCGGCAGCCCCTCAATCAACAGGGCCTGCGTATACAGAATATCGGCATAGGTCTTTAACTGATCCGAGCCTTCCTCTTGCAGGCGGCACAGCTTCTGGAAAATCGGATGCTCTGCGTTTAGTTCAAGCACACGCTCTGCGTGCACGCGCTGGCTGTCGTCCATCGCCTGCTGGTTGAGCACCTTTTCCATTTCCAGCGTCACCGGGCCTTCTGCGCGCAGGCAGCACGGATGGCTCTTCAGGCGGCGCGTCAGTTCCACCTTTTTCACCTTGCCGGACAGTGCTTCGCCCAGCGCTGTGAGCAATGCGCTCTTTTCTTCGGTGAGCTTTTTGATCTCTTCCTTGTCGTCCTCGCTATCCAGCCCCAGATCAGCATCGGCAATAGACTTGAATTCCTTCTCCTTGTAGTTTGCCAGCATCTTGATGCAGAATTCATCGATGTTGTCATCCAGACACAGAACCTCATATCCCTTGTCACGCAGCGTCTCCATGGCAGGCAGCAGCTTGATCTTATCGACGGTTTCGCCGCAGGCATAATAGATATACTTCTGCTCATCCTTCATGCGGGAAACATACTCATCCAGCGTGACCAGCTTATCCTCAGTTGAAGAGTAGTACATCAGCAGATCCTGCAGCAGTTCCTTATTTGCACCGTACTGCACATATGCACCGTACTTGATCTGACGCCCAAACGCCTGCCAGAACTTCTCGTAATCTTCCCGCTTATCCTTCTGCATCTTGAGCAGCTCGCTCTTGATCTTCTTTTCCAGACTCTGCGCGATTGCCTTGAGATGGCGGTCATGCTGAAGCATCTCACGCGAGATATTCAGCGATAGATCCGCCGTATCGACCATACCGCGAACAAAGCTGAAATGATCTGGCAGCAGGTCGGCGCATTTATCCATAATCAGCACGCCGTTGGAATACAGCTGCAAACCCTTTTCATAGTCCTTGGTATAATAGTCCATTGGAGCGTGCGCCGGAATGAACAGCATCGCTGTATAAGTTACTGCGCCTTCTACACTGGTATGGATATGGCACAGCGGCGGCTGATAGTCATAGAACTTGCTGGTATAGAAGGAATTGTAGTCCTCGTCCTTCAGTTCCTTCTTGGATTTCTTCCAGATCGGAACCATGGAGTTGAGCGTCACATTCTCGGTGTATTCCTCCCACTCCGGCTGATAATCCTCACCCGCATCCGCAGGCTTCTCCTTCATGCGCGAGCGTGTCATATCCATCTTGATAGGATAACGGATATAATCCGAATACTTCTTTACCAGCGCCTGAATGCGATACGACTCCAGAAACTCATCATAATTTTCGCTTTCTGTATTTTCCTTGATCGTCAGCGTGATGCGCGTGCCGTTTTCTGCTTTTTCACAAGGCGTGATGGTATAGCCGGCTGCACCGTCCGACTCCCAACGGTTGGCCTGTTCGCTGTCAACTGCGCGGGAGACAACCTCTACATGGCTTGCCACCATGAACGCTGCATAAAAACCGACGCCAAACTGACCGATGATATCCACATCATCCATCGCATCGTTTTCTTTTTTAAACGCCAGTGAACCCGAGCGGGCAATTGTGCCCAGATTGCTTTCCAGTTCTTCTGCCGTCATGCCGCAGCCGTGATCTTCGATGACAAATTTACGGTTTTCCTTATCCAGTGTAATTTCAATCGGCAGGCTGTCGCGCGTAATACCGGTTCGGCCTTCCTTCATTGCGTTATAGTACAGCTTATCCGTCGCATCCGATGCATTTGAAATCAATTCGCGCAGGAAAATTTCCTTATGCGTATAAATGGAATTGATCATCAAGTCCAAAAGACGCTTGGATTCCGCTTTAAACTGCTTCTTTGCCATGTGTATGCACCTCTATTTTTTGGTATTAGCACTCTCGATATCAGAGTGCCAACACTGATATGATAATCCAGTATCAAGGAAAAATCAAGGGGCAAGTAGAAAATTCATGATTTGTTTATATTTGTGTAAAGCAAAGCGGCCCAAAATCTTTTGGGCCGCTGCACTTATTGAATTTTCTTGTCCGCAATGCCGCGTTCATGAATTCGGCCTCGCACATATTCGCGCAGTAAGGTATACACCACAGAAACCACAGGAATGGCAAACAGAATACCCAAGACACCTGCGATACTGCCTCCCAGCGTGACTGCCACCAGCACCCAAATAGACGGCAAGCCTACTGAGCCGCCAACGACACGGGGATAAATCACATTGCCCTCTACCTGTTGCAAAACAAGGAAAAGCAAAATGAACCACAACGCCTGCATCGGACTGGCAATCAGGATCAGGAACGCACCGACAATGCACCCGATGAACGCGCCGAAAATCGGAATGAGTGCAGTCACTCCAATCAGTAAAGCAATAACCAAGGCGTATGGCATTTTCAATAAAGACATGCTAATGAAAAACATCATGCCAAGGATAAAGGCTTCCAGACACTGGCCGGACAAAAAGCTGTTGAACGAAGCGGATGTCAGATCGCATACCTCAAGAAAACGGTCAACATGCTTTTCCGGAAAAAGCGCATAAAACAGGCGGCGGAACTGCCGTCCTAGATTTTCCTTTTGTAGCAGAATATAAATGGCAAATACCAAACCGATGATCGTGTTGGCCACACCGCTGACCACAGAAGTGGCAATATCCACCGTGCTGCTAAGGAAATTACTATTTTGTAGGAAGTTCTTTGCCATCTGGCCGATTTCCTTCCAATTGACATTCAACAGGTTATCTTTGAGCTTTTCAATCTCATCCGCAAACATAGGCAAACGCTTGCCTGCGTCTTCCAGAATTTGCGGGAGACGCTTGCCAAAGCTGGTCATTTCGCGCCCAATAGCAGCAAACGACTTATATAGCTCGGGGGCCACCATAAAGAGCACAATAGATATAACACCCAATACTACAACCAAGGTAAGAAGCAAACTAAAAATACGCTGCATTTTACGCATACGTATGCTACTCTTCCCCTTTTTCTGCATGAAAATCTTTTTTTCAAAAAAACGCATGGGAACATTCAAGATAAATGCAATACACCCGCCGATTAGAAACGGCGCGGTCAGGCCTGCCAGATACCGCAGCGCAGAAGATACCATCCTGGTATTCTGCAAACCAACATACAGCAAAATGGCAAACGTAATCAATCCCATTATTTTTTTCATTGTGTCACG
Source organism: Agathobaculum sp. LCP25S3_E8 (assembly GCF_052117165.1). Lineage (NCBI taxonomy): Bacteria > Bacillati > Bacillota > Clostridia > Eubacteriales > Butyricicoccaceae > Agathobaculum > Agathobaculum sp. LCP25S3_E8. The sequence goes on along the minus strand of NZ_JBQKJR010000022.1, from coordinate 7,168 downwards.
ATTCAAATTCACTGTCAAACCCTCATCTATCTATGCTATATCGATATATATATAATCATTTTTCCCAGTTAAAGTCAAGCGAATGCCAACATATTTCATATGTTGTTCAAAAGCAAATACCGAGCATTCTCATTTTCAATATTTTGTAATTTTTTGCGCAAGTTGCTTTCTTTTATTTGACATATCTGCTAAAATATAAATAATAATGGTTTTGCTTTTGTGCAAAACAGCTATGCATCTACGCAGATTCATCTGCTGACCTGCGTACACAAACAAAGGGGGTTTAAAAATGTATAAAAAATTGCTTGCGGTGTTTGTTGCTGCTGTTATTTGTATGAGCGGCAGTATCCCATGTGCGCTAGCATTGAGCTTTGAAGCGGCAAGCGCCTTTGTAATGGATGGAGATACCGGTGAAGAACTATATTCTTACAATGGTGATGTTGCTCGTGTTCCTGCCAGCATGACCAAGGTGCTGACCGCTTATATCGTTTATCAAGAGCTGGAAGCCGGTACTATCACATTAGATACTCCGGTTAAAATTAGTCACAATGTTGCGGTCAAATCGCGTGATAGTAATTATCCGACCGCTGTACCACTCACGGAAGGTGCAACCTATACTGTAGATACGTTGCTGCATCTCATTATGATTCCGTCTGCCAGTGCTTCCTGTATCGCTATGGCCGAGCACATCAGCGGCAGTGAGAGCGCCTTTGTAACGCGCATGAATGCAACAGCAAAGGAACTTGGGCTGAATGCAACCTATTATAACTGTCACGGTGCACAGCCCAACTATATCACACCGCGCTCTCAGGCTATGCTGACTAAAATTTTTATTGATACTTACCCGGATATTTTACGTATCACCAGTAAGAGCGGTTTCAGTTTTAATGGTACCTATTATAATAACACCAATCATATGCTGAACACCATGGCGCCATATGAAGGATTGGATGGGTTTAAAACCGGTACAATTTCGCAGGCAGGCTATTGTGTTACCACTACTGCCGTGCGCAACGGTCGTCGCGTGATTGCCGTCGTTATGAAATCAACAAGCGATGCACAGCGTTTTGCCGACTCCCGTCAGCTGCTCGATTACGGTTTTGATCAAATTCAAAAGCGTGATGCGTCCCGTGCATCAACCAGTGTGTCCGTGACAACGCAGCTGGACAGCGTCCGTCCCTATCAGCCCGCGTCCTTCACTGTACAGCTTAATGGTGTTTCTGCAGCTTATACTGCGAAGGCACAATGGTATGTCAACGGTGAAGCGGTGACGAATTACGGCAACAGCAATTTCCAAGTGACTGCTAACAAGACCAGCACACTCAACTACACGCTCCGTGAACTAACTGGCGATACATTGAATGTAGCTTTTGTGTTAACCATGCCGGATGGCACGGAGAAACGCGTGGACACCTCAGTGCCGATTGAACAGCGTCCAATTTCCTATACCGGATCATTCAATATTCGCAGTGCGCAGGTTTATCCCGGGAAAACTCTGACGGTTACGGTGGATGTAACGGGTGAAAATGAAATTTATCGTGTGCAGTTACCTGCCGGTTGGCAATGGGATGGGCAATCGATTGCTGGTTATTCCAATGACGCGTTTACCATTTTAAACGATAAAGCCAGCAGTCAATACACAATCAAAATTCCTTCCGATGCGCAGCCCGGCACTCATACCCTGGCCTTTTTCGTTGGTCCGGCGGACAGCACCGGCGTTGAGCAGTTAGTGCTTTCTGCCGATATCGAAGTCGTTCCACTGGAGAGTCTGGAAGAAGATGCATTGGAAGAAACCGTTGAGGTCCTTGAAAATACAGAGGCCGCTTAGGCAGAGTAAAGGGAATCTGTTGTTCGCAAAATAATATTTTGGGATACCGATATGATATCCTCAAGGCATTTTAGTCATTTCACACAAGGAGGTATGTATCTTGGATAGAAATCGACAGCTTCAGCGTATCGGTGTGCTGTGCTGCGCCGCAGTTCTTCTGTTAACACAGGCACCCGTCGCAAAGGCGGCAGACAGCAGCTACCGAGACAGCGGCAGCTTGGATATGACAAAACTCAGTCAGACTGAGATTGCCAATCTGTTATCGGAAAATCCCCTGACCTTGCCTGATGAGATCTTTGAGGAAGAGCCTTCGATCACCGCCCCCTATCGTGCAGGCAAAGTTAAAACCGAGGCGTTGCAGGCAGCGACTGACCGTCTTAATGCACTTCGTCGCATCGCGGGTCTGCCTGATTCGGTACAATTGGATATGGCGCTTTCGGAAAACGCGCAATACGGTGCGGTTATACAAGCTGCGCAAAATGGTTTGAGCCATACGCCTGTCAAACCGCAGGATATGGACGAGGCTTTCTATCAGGAGGCATATTCTGCATCCTCCAGCAGTAATCTGGCCTCCGGATATACATTGACCGGCGCAGTAGATGGGTTTATGGAGGATAGTGACGCCGGTAATATTGCTATGGTTGGTCATCGGCGTTGGCAGCTCAACCCCCACATGGGTAAGGTTGGTTTCGGTACTGCCGGTCGCTTTGTAGCCGAAAAGGTATTTGATAACAACGGTACTGGTTGTGATTACGATTTTATCGCGTGGCCAGCAAGCGGGAATTTCCCGGCAGAAGAGGAACAACATGTGCTCTTTGGCGGCCGATATGCGTGGAGTGTAACATTGAACCCGAAGAAATTTCAAAATCCCAGCTTGTCTAGTGTATCGGTTACGTTGACCCGAGAAAGCGACGGGAAAAGTTGGGAACTGAATCAAAGTACCCGCGATACCAGCGGCGATTACTTCAATGTAGAGCTTTCCGGTTACGGGGTTTCCAACTGTATCATCTTCCGTCCGTCCGGCATCGAACAATATAGCGGTATCTATACCGTCGAGATATCCGGTTTGCGAACATCCACTGGGCAACCAGTTTCGGATTTTTTCTATCAAGTAAATTTCTTTGACGCAAGCGCGACAACGCAACCAGATCCGGAACCTCAGCCGCAACCAGAGCCTGAACCCGATCCACAACCGGAGCCGGAACCAGAACCTCTGCCCGATCCGGACAATAACGGATATCCGAGCGATATAGCAATGTCTGGCAATAGCACGATTGCTTGCAACAATGGAATAACAGCAGTTGTACTTGAGGATGGCACGCTTGTCAGTTGGAAAGGAGAAGGCGAGCTTAAAGGTACGATCACAACATTGGGTACAGGCTATATAGCGGTTTCCTGCTCGGAAAACCGTTTTATGGCACTGAAAGCTGACGGTACACTGTGGATCTGGAATGATTGGGGTACTATTCAGCCCGATATCATCACCACACCCACACAGATTATGCGTGGCGTTCGGCAGATTGCAGGCGATCTGGTGCTCAAGGAAGATGGCACCGTTTGGAGTTATGTCAAAATTATTGAGGATGCACCAACAGACGGCCCGTTCTCACGGGTCATTGACAGCGGCATTGTGCAGATTACAACTTGCAGTCCGGACAATGGCTATGCGCTGACCGAGGATGGCACACTCATTAGCTGGGCCTTAAATTATCAAATGTCTGTACTCGGGCGCGAAGCAACCAAGCCTGGCGATCAGTTGCCTGCAAAAGTCATGGATGACGTTGTTTCGATCAGTGGGCATTTGGCAATCCGCTCAGACGGTTCACTATGGAGCTGGGGCGATAATACTTGCGGCAGCGTTGGCAATGGTGGTGAAATTCAAAAGCAGGTCACACCGGTAAAAATTCTGGATAATGTGACAGCTGCATGGTCTGGCTACCGGGATTGCTGCTTTGCCCTGACTGAGGACGGCACTCTGTGGAGCTGGGGCGATAACCTTTATGGACAGCTCGGCTACTCGGATAGCAATATGTGGGAGACATTTGGCGGCGCTATAGACGGGTTTAGTCCTTGTATGAGCGTTCCAACGCGCACCAGCTTTACAGATGCAGTACAAGTCTATATTGGTTCGGCTAATCTGGTGCTGAAGAAAGACGGGACACTCTGGCAGGCCATCGATGGAGATTTCACCAAATTGATGGATAATGTGCGTCTCCCCAGCGCGGCTACCACCCCAGACGAAATCCCCGATGACACGCCGTCCTCTTTTACTGATGTACCGGATAATGCATGGTATGCAGAAGCTGTCAACAAGGCGACACAAGCCGGTTTGCTCAAAGGCGTAGGCGGTAATCGCTACGATCCGGATGGTACATTGACAATTGCTGAAGCAATCACGCTGTCAGCTCGTCTGTACGCGGCACGTACAGGCGAAACGATTCCGACGGTGGATGGTCCGTGGTATCAAGGTGCTTTGGAATATTGTACAGCGCATCAACTGTTTTCTGCCGCACTATATCCGGACAGCGTCATGCTTAATTCGGCAACAAGATTCCAGATGATCTTTTTACTTGATTGCGCTATTCCGGAATCCAAAAAAAAAGAAATTAAAGACATACCGAATGGCAGCATCCCGGATATAGCGGAAGCGGATGAATATGGCGGTATTGTCTACCAGTGGTATCGTGTTGGATACATCGAGGGCGATGAAACGGGTCGTTTCTTAGGCCCGACAAACATCAGCCGTGCGGAGGTAGCCGCAATCTTGTGCCGTATAGCAGGATTGATGCCGCGTGTATGAAGATCTACACTCGTTAATTCATAGACATAGAATACAAGCAGCCTGCGAATCGATTCACAGGCTGTTTTTATGTGGGCAATTATCCAAAGCAACGTTTTCGTTATTTATTTGCAATTTTCAGCAGACTGATCCTCTCACTTGGTAGTGTCAACAGGTCCCTTATTGTACCTTATCTTCACATCTGTCTTTATTGATATGTCTTTATAACATATAGTGTTTAACAATACAGCCAAAAAATACCACTTGCTTTTTACAAGCAAGTGGTAGATATTTTACTTTGTTTCCAGATTAAAACCAAAGTAATTTATTGCATTGTTGTACGAAATACCCTTTACAATCTTCTCAAGTTTATTCATATCTTTTGGATATTCGCCATTTTCAACCCAATCACCAAGTAAATTACACATAATTCTACGGAAATACTCATGTCTTGGATATGATAGGAAGGAACGAGAGTCGGTAAGCATACCAATAAAATTACCAAGCAGGCTCAGATTTGCGAGAGATGTCATCTGCTTAATCATGCCAGTTTTATTATCGTTAAACCACCAAGCACTTCCCTGCTGAATTTTGCCAACAGCATCAGAATTTTGGAAGCAACCTAAAATAGTACCGATAGCTTCATCATCATTAGGATTTAAGCTATAAATAATAGTCTTTGGTAGAGCACCTGTTTCATTTAGTGCATTCAAGAAATCAGCCATTTGGCTAGATGGTGCATAGTTATTGATACAATCATAGCCGGTATCTGGACCAAGATTTTTATACATACCAGTGTTGTTATCACGCTTACAGCCATAATGTAGCTGCATAGCCCAACCCATTTTTTCATATTCAGCACCAACAAACAGCATAAAGCCAGTTTTAAACTTTAATTCCTCCTCTCTTGTGATTTGCTCGCCTGTAAGACGCTTTGCAAAAATGCTTTCAGGCTCACTTTCACCAGCAGGAACATACATAACATACTCAAGAGCATGGTCAGATGCACGACAACCCATTTCATCAAAGAAGGCTAAACGCTTTTTCAGTGCAGTTTTAAGGTCTGCAAAAGAAGTGATAGTCATTTCTGCTGCATTACCTAATTTTTTTAGATAATCAACATAATCTGGCTTTTCAAGGTTCATAGCTTTATCTGGACGCCATGCAGGTAGCACCTGAACGGAGAATGTTTTATCGTCAGCGATAATTTTATGCCATTTCAGGTCATCTGCTGGATCATCGGTTGTGCAGATAAGAGTTACACCAGCATTTTCAATAAGACTTCTTACTCACATAGATGGGTCTTTTAGCTTTTCATTACAGAGATTCCAAACTTCTTCAGCAGTGTCAGCCCCCAAAACGCCATGATAGTCAAAAAATCTTTGAAGCTCTAAATGGCTCCAATGGAATAATGGGTTTCCGATTGCCTTATCAAGAGTTTCTGCCCACTTTTGGAACTTTTCTCTGTCTGATGCATCACCAGTGATATAGTATTCATCAATGCCATTTGAACGCATTTGACGCCATTTATAGTGGTCGCCACCAAGCCAAACCTGAGTGATGTTTTCAAATTGACGATTTTCAGCGATTTCCTGTGGATTTATATGACAGTGATAGTCTAAAACAGGAGTTGTTTCTGCATAGTTATGATAAAGCTCTTTAGCAGTGTCGGTATTTAACAGAAAATCTTTATCCATAAAAGCTTTCATTTTAAACTTTCCTTTCCAGTAAATTATACATAACCCATTAGGCTAGGCAGCCATAGTGATAGCTGCGGAACATATGTTACAAGCATTAAAACAACAAAAATTGCGAAGAAATATATTAGAAGCTGTCTAAATACTGTTTCAATTTTTACCTGTCCAACCTTTACACCAACAAACAGTGTTGTACCTACAGGCGGTGTAATTGTACCGATACATAAGTTAAATATCATCATAATGCCAAAATGAATTACATTCATACCAAGAGCTGTACATACTGGTAAGAAAATAGGTGTGAAAATAAGACAAGCTGGTGTCATATCCATAAAAGTGCCAACGATAAGTAGAATAATATTTATCATCAGTAGAATTACAATTTTACTGCTGCTTATTGCAAGAAGTGCACTAGATACTGCTGCTGGTATATTGGTAAATGCCATTACCCAAGACATAATACCTGATACACCAATAAGGAAAATGATGATACCAGTCATTTCTGCACTTTCAATAAAGATTTTTGGCAGCTCGCCTAGTTTAATTGATTTATAGAAAACTAGCGATAAAACCAAACAATAAACAACCGCAACAACGGAACCCTCAGTGGCGGTAAAAATACCCTTAATAATACCACCGATTACAATAACAATCATTAAAAGACAAGGAAGCGCCTGAATAACGACATTTAATTTTTCTTTACCCTTAAAAGTTGTTGTGCTTCTATAACCGTTTTTCTTTGCTAACAAATATTGGAGTGATACAATAAAACCGCACACCCAAGGTGGTATAATGAAGAACAGAAAGGGTGTTGAAGATGGGACAGAAATACAGTGCAGAATACAAGGCAGACGTGCTGAAATT